>NZ_JBVJCD010000058.1:0-35371 GCF_055588985.1 Streptomyces sp. NPDC041970 | reverse complement strand
GGAACCTCCTGGTAGGGAGGCGTTGGGGTTTTTCTTCACAGCTAGTGGGGGCCTGTGGTCCCCGGGGGGGGAGGGGGGGGGGGCGGGGGGGGGGCCCCCCCCCCCCCCCCGCCGCCCCCCCCCCCCCGCCCCGGCGGGCGACCGGACGTTCCGCGGGGCGGGCGGCCCGTGCCGTCCGCGTCGCCCCGTCGTCAGGGGCGGCACTCCGGCAGCGCCGGGCGCTCCGCCGCGCGCACGGCGGGCAGCCAGGCCGTACGGGGTCGGGCGTCGGCGGGGAGGTGGACGCGGAACCAGTGGGAGGACCGGTGGTCCTCCTCGTCGATGATGGTCTGGCCGTCGGACGCCTGGCAGTCCGCGGTGAGGACGTCGCCGTGCCACACCCTGGTCGGGACGACGTTCTGCGCGGTGTAGGGGCGGACGGGGTCGATGGCCAGGCCCAGGCTGCACCGCGGGGTCCGGTCGGTGCGTGCCCGGCAGTCGCGGTCCGCGTTGTACACCGTGACCGCGGCGAACGCCGTGGCGCCCGCCAGGCCGGGCGGTGCGGGGGAGGTGCGTACCGCGTCCGCGTACAGCGTCGCGCCGGCGATCCCGCACAGGGCCGCGGCCAGGACGGCCGCGCGGGTCCGGACGGCCCGCCGTCCCGCTCGCGCCCGGGGCCTCTCCCGGTGCACGGCGATGCGGGCGAGCAGGCTCTCCGCGGTGTGGGGGGCGCGGGCCTCGTGGGTCGGGGCGAGGCAGTCGGCTGCCAGCGCGCGCCAGAACGGCGGTACGGCCTGGTCCATGCGCAGCGGCGCACGCCCCTGGCCGTACTCCTGGACCGCGGCGCCCCGCGCCAGGGGAGTGCCCCCGGAGAAGGGGGAGCCGCCGGACGCGAACACCTCGTGGATGACGATGCCCAGCGCCCAGATGTCCGTGGTCGGCCGCACCCGTACGCCGAGTTCGCCCAGGGGCGCCCCCCAGCGCTCGGGCGGGAAGTAGTCCAGGGTGCCCAGCGGCGGCACGTAACCGTGCGTCCCCGTCAGCTCGGTGGCGAGGCCGAAGTCCGAGAGCTTCACGGAACCGTCCGCGCCCACCAGGACGTTCTCCGGCTTGAGGTCCGCGTGGACCCAGCCCGACCGGTGGAGATGGGCGAGCCCCTCGCAGATGCCCGCGATCACCCGGCCGCGCTCGGCCTCGGGCACGCCCGCGTCGATCAGCTCCCGCAGGCTGCCGGTGGCCCGCTCCATGACGAGCACGATCGCGCCCTCCAGGGAGGGGCGGTCGGAGCCGGTGAGGACGAAGGACTCCAGGAGGCCGATCAGCCGCGGATGCCCTGCCCTGCGCCCGAGTTCGACCTCGCGGCCGGCGCACTCCACGATCCTGCGCGCCTGGCGCGGCGCGAGCCCGGCGGTCGGCATGATCTTGAGCGCCACGTCGGTCGGGCCCGAGGGCGCGGCGTCCTCGCCGGCGCGGGCCGGGCGCGGCTCGGCCGGTCGCGCCGCGTACACCGTGGACCAGCCCCCGGAACCGATCAACCGGGTGATCATCCAGTCTCCGACCCGGTAGCCGGGGGGCAGCAGGTCCGCGCCGTCGCCGTCCGTGGTGTCCCGCGGGCCGTGCGGCGGTCTCATCGCGCGGTCTGCCGCTCCCGCCCGCCGGCCCCGGCCGGGGGCGGCAGCAGCGCGAGGTGCTCCTCCCGGACGAGACCGAACCGCAGCGCCAACGCCACGATCTCCTCCCGCTTGCCGTTGCGGCGGTCGCCCTTGCCCGACTCGTGGGCGTCCGGGCCGCCGATGCGCAGCTTCTCCTCGGCGAGGTAGTCGATGTGCGAGCTGACCGCCCGCGCCGTCAACTCGCCGACGGTGGGGTGCCCGCTGAGCCGTTCGACGATCTGGGGCGTGGTGGGCACCGCCACGCGCGACTGGTCGCGCAGGCGCGGTTCGCAGAGCGCGACCAGGACGAGGAAGTAGGTGGCCGTCTCGTTGAGGGAGTACGCGGTGACCGTGCTGTTCCCCCAGGGGCCGCCCATGGCGTCCGGGTCCAGGTAGAGGTGGTCGGGAGCGAACACCTGGAAGGAGACCGGGGTGTCGCCGCGCGCCGGCAGCACGACGCGCGAGAACTCGAACGGGATGGGCACCCCCACCCGCCGCGGCGGGACCCGCAGGTATTCCCCCGCCCCCTCCGGGTTCTCCACGAGATAGCTGTGCGTGGTGCTGAGGTTCGTCAACTGCCAGTGGTCGTCGGTGACCCGGATCTCGCCGGCGAGGCGGGAGATCGCCGGGTCGTCGAGGCGCAGTTCGACGGGGGCGGTCGCGGAGCCCCGTCCGAAGCGGGCGACCTCGCCGGGGCCCAGCCGTAGCGTCACCGGGTCACCGTTCGATGCGCCCCCGGCGGCGTCACCGCTCCCCTGCGGCAGATGGACGACTACACCGCTCACCGCTCCCCCTGTCCTCTTTGTCGCTTGTCGGACAGCGGAACGATACCCATCTCCCACGGGAGTTCACCGGTGCACTTCGGCCACGCGGCTGGAATTCGGCGACCGACGCCGTGGATGCCCCGTTCTGGACGGGCGCAGTGGGGAAGGTCACCGTGGCCGGAGGGCCGCGGTCCGCGTCGGGGAGGGCCGCGCGGACGCCGTGCCGGAGCTCTTCCCGCTTGGCGGGATTCGTGCGTCCGCCGCGCCTGGTGCCCCGCGCGGGAGCGGGGCCGCCCGATCCGGGAGGCGCCGGCGGGCGGCCCCGCAGGGTGTCCGCGACCGCGTGGACGAGGCCGGCGGGCCGGGTGCGGTGCGCCGGCCTCGACCCGAGCCGGGAGGGGGTTCGTACGACGGCGGACGCGTCGTCCCGCCCGCCGCCGCCGGGTCGGCGGGCGGCGGGCGGGCGTGCCTCGCGGAGCCGCTAGCTCCGGGCGGCGGCGGCCGACAGGCGCTGGGGCATCGCGGGGCCGGAATCGTTCAGCCACGCCCACTCCGACCAGGTGGTGAAGCCGGTCTGCCAGCGGTGGTAGACGCCGGCGTGGCTCGTGCCGAAGACCTCGATGCGGCCGTCGGCGTTGCCGGCCGTCCCGATCGACGTGCCGCCGGTGCCGAAGGTCTCCCAGGCGGAGAACTCCGCGTTCGGGCGGGTCTGCCAGGCGTGGGTCGCGGTCGTCGAGTTGATCGCGAACACCTCGACCCGCCCGTCGACCGACCGTGCCGTGGCCAGCTCGGCGTCGGGGATCCCGCTGGTGCCGGTCCACTCCGACCACGAGGTCGGGCCGGTCTGCCAGCGGTGGAATACCCCTTCGGCGTTGGAGGCGAACACCTCGAGCCTGCCGTCCTGGTTGTAGCTGGTGGCGAGGGCGTGCCCGCCGGTGCCGAAGCCCTCCCAGGCGGACCACTGGCCGTTGACGCCGGTCTGGTACAGGTGCTCGAACGTCGTGTCGGACAGCGCGAAGACCTCGAGGCGCCCGTCGGGCGCGGTCTCCATGGCGAGCCGTGCGTTGGCCGGGCCCCCGCGGGTGCCCTCCCAGCGGGACCAGCCGCCGCTGGGCGCGGTCTGCCAGCGGTGGAAGACCCCCTCGGCGTTGGAGGCGAACACCTCGATCCGGCCGTCGGCGTTGTTGCCCGCCGCCAACCGGTGCCCGCCGGTGCCGAAGTTGGCCCAGGACGACCATCCGGCACTGGGCCCGGTCTGCCACATGTGGTCGAGCGTGCTGTCCGAGAGCGCGAACAGCTCGAGCCGCCCGTCCGCGTTGGACGCCACCGCCAGTTGCGCGTCGCGCGGGCCGCCCACGAACCGCCACGGCGACCACGCGCCGTTCACCGCGGTCTGCCACGCGTGGTACACGCCGTCAGCGGCGGCGGCGAACGTCTCCAGGCGCCCGTCCGCGGACCGTCCGGACACGATCCGGCCGGAGGCGTAGGGGTGCTTGGGGCCGGTGTTCGCACCGGACCACAGGGCGTTGGCGATCAGCGCCGCGTCGCCGGCCTCGAGCCCGTAGAGGTGGCGCAGGTCCTCACGCGGTTGCTGCACGCGCCAGCACACCTCGCCGATCGGCGCGTTGTTCCACGAGCCGTCCGGGTACCGCCGTTCCATGTCGTTGAGGAAGGCGTTGGTGGCGTACGCCGGGTCCAGGCGCTGCTCGCGGCTGCCCCACCAGTCCTGCTGCTGGAACAGCCCGATGCTGGTGTGGTCGACGGCCTGGGAGTAGTTGTTCATGGTGGTTTCGACGATGATCGTGGCGATGGCGATCGTCGCGGCCCGCGGGTTCAGCCCCCGGTCCTTCACCGCCTTGGTGACCATCCGCGCGCACGACATCCGGTACGCGTTCAGGTGGCCGGCCATCTTCGCGCTGAGCTGCGGATTGAGCTGGGCGGCCAGGACGCCGTCGGTGGCCGACGGGCCGGCCGGGTCGCACGGCGCGGTCGGGATGGCCAGGCCCTGCGGGCCGCTGAAGTAGTGCGAGACCCCGGACCGGTCGCCGCCCGGACCCGGTGGCGCGGGCCGGGCGACGGCGGCCGAGGCGGTCATCGCGAGGACCAGCGCCCAGATGGCGGCCACGAGGGCCGCTCCGGCGCATCTGCGGGTCGAACCGTGTCTTGCCATGGTGGCCTCTCCGTCGGGAACTCCGGTCAACGGCGGCCGACAGTAGGAAGCACCGATGAAATACCGATGGAATCGGCTTCGCCGCGCGTCCCCTCGCCAGGTCATCGCCCGCCGCCGGGGTCGCGGGGCGAGCCGGACCGCACCCGGAGGACCGAACGCGAGCGGAGAAGAAGAGGTCCCGCCGCGGCGGGACCCCGGTCGGACGCCGGGCTCCCGCTGCCGCGGTCCACGGCGCGGGCGGCGACTGCTCCGTGCGGGACGGCCGCACGGTCGTCGCCGGCACGGGGAGCGCGCGGGACCGGGACGGCCTCACCGGCGACGTCCAGCGGCACGTCGGCCGCCCCGCCGCGGTCCCCGACGGCGCGAGCGCGCGGGCGGGCGTCGGCGGGCCGAACCGGCTGCGACGAGTCCGCCGTGCTCCGGGCCTCCCCGCGCGACCACGTCGACGGCTGCCCGAACGGCTTCACCGGGGACCACCCCAGCGACAGCGCGAACGAGCCGTGGCACCACGCGCGGCGCCCCGCCGCCCGGTGATCACAGCCCGGTGGCGGACCCCGTCAAGGGGCTGAGACCGAGACCGGCCTCGTCACCGCGCAGGATCATCTGGCGCGCCCGCCGCAGCATCCCGCTCGGGGGGACCCCGAGGTCGTCGGCGAGGAGGCGGCGGGCGCGCTCGTACACCGCCAGGGCGTCGGCCTGGCGCCCGTCCCGGTACAGCGCCCGCATCAGCATCGCGGCCAGCGGCTCGTCGAGGGGGCGGGCCGCCGACAGGGCGAACAGCTCGGCGATCGCCTCGGCGGCCTGCCCGAGGCGCAACTGCCACTCCGCCTTCCGCCGCACGAGGGCGACCCTGCGCTCGGTGAGCCGCAGCCGCTCCAGTTCGGCGAGCGGCCCCGGCACACCCGCCAGGGGCTCCCCGCGGAACAGCTCCAGCGCCTGGGAGCAGAGGCGGACCGCCTCCGGCGGATCGCCCGCCCGCTCCGCCTGTCCGAGACCGGCGACCAGCTCCTCCAGGCGCGCCACGTCCAGGTCGACCGCGCCGGGGAGCAGCCGGTACCCCCGCGGCCCGCCCTCGATGACCGGGGCCGGACCGCCCCCGTCGCCCAGGGCCTTGCGCAGCCGGTAGACGTACACGGGCACCACGTTCGCGGCCGGCGGCTCCATCCCCCAGACGTCGTCGAGCAGTTCCCGCCGGCTGAGGGGACGCCCCATGCGCAGCGCCAGCACCGCCAGGACGGCCTGCTGGCGCAGGTGCCCCAGGTGCAGGGGCCGCCCGTCTCGCCAGGCCTGGAGCGGTCCGAGCAGGCAGACCCGTATCCGCGGCGCCGCTCCCGCCGCCGGCGCGGCCGCGGTCCGGGGGGCCGGTCGAACCGGTCGCGCGCGGGGGCCGTGGCCGGGGGCGACCAGACCGCAGTCGAAGGCGTGGACGATGGCGGCGGCCCGGTCGCGCAGGCCGAGCTTCACCAGAATCCGCGCGACGTGCTCGGCCACGGTGTCCTCGGGGACGCCGAGGGCGACGGCGATCTCGTCGTCCCCGAGGCCGCACCCGACCGCGGAGAGCACCTGGCGCTCCTGGCGGCGGAGCGCGGCGGCGGCAGGGCGGTCGGCGGTAACGGTCGTCGGCATCGCTGCTCCCCGGACTCCGGACGGGACGGTCTTGCGGGCGCCGTCGACAAGGTAGCGGCGCGCGCGGCGGGCAGGGCATCCGGAACGATCCGGAGTGACATCCGGGATCACGCGCGGGCCGCCCCCGTCCCCGGCCCGCCCGGCGCCGCGAGGGGCGGACGGGGGCCGTGCCGCGGTGGCCGAGGGGTTCTGAGAGAGTGGCCGGTATGTCTATCGGTCGCAGGAACAACGTCACCGTCACCGGGAACCCGCGCGGGCGGACGGTGGTGCTGGCCCACGGGTTCGGTTGTGACCAGAACATGTGGCGGCTGACAGTGCCGGCCCTGGTCGACGCGTACCGGGTGGTGCTGTTCGACTACGTGGGGTCGGGGCGGGCGGACGCGGCCGCGTTCTCGGAGGAGCGGTACGGGTCGCTGAGCGGCTACGCCCAGGACGTGGTGGAGGTCTGCGAGGAGTTCGACCTGCGCGACGCCGTGTTCGTCGGGCACTCGGTCAGCGCCATGATCGGCGTCCTGGCCGCCGCCGCCGCCCCCGAGCGCATCGGCGCGCACGTGATGGTGGCCCCGTCCCCGTGCTACATCGACGACGAGGGCTACCGGGGCGGGTTCACCGCGCAGGACATCGACGAGCTGCTGGCGTCGCTGGAGTCGAACTACCTCGGCTGGTCGGCGGCGATGGCGCCCGTCATCATGGGGAACCCGGACCGGCCCGAGCTGGGGGAGGAGCTGAAGAACAGCTTCTGCGCCACCGACCCGGACATGGCGCGCGTCTTCGCCCGGACCACGTTCCTGTCCGACACGCGGGACGACCTGAAGAGCGTGGACGTGCCGACGCTGGTCATCGAGTGCACCGAGGACGCCATCGCCCCGCGCGAGGTCGGGGCCTTCGTGCACCGGGAGATCCCCGGCTCGCGGCTCGTCACCCTCGACGCGATCGGCCACTGCCCGCACCTCTCCGCGCCCGAGGCGACCAACGAGGCGATCACCGGCTTCCTGGCGGAGCTGCGGTGATGGCCCGTACCGGGCCGCAGCCCGACCCGCACGGGCCGAGAGACCGGGGAGCGGCGAACGGGGCGTTCGCCGCACTGCTGGAGGACAGCGCCGAGGAGCTGTACGAGAGCGCGCCGTGCGGGTACCTGTCCACGCTGATGGACGGCACCATCGCCCGGATCAACGCCACGCTGCTGGACTGGGTCGGGCTGGAGCGCGAGGCGGTGGTGGGCCGGATGCGGTTCACCGACCTGCTGACCGCGGGCGGCAGGCTGTACCACGAGACGCACTTCGCGCCGCTGCTGCGGATGCAGGGCGAGATCAGCGGCATCGCGCTGGAGATCCGGCGGGCCGACGGCGGCCGGATACCGGTGCTGGTCTCCTCCACGGTCAAGTACGGCAGCGGCGGCGAGTCGCTGCTGATCCGCACGACGGTCTTCGACGCCCGTGAACGCCGGGCCTACGAGGAGGAGCTGCTGCGCGGCCGCAAGGCCGCCGAGGAGGCGCGCCGGCAGGCGGAGGCCGACCGGGCCCGCCTGCAGGACGCGCTCGCCGTGCTCCAGCAGTCGCTGCTGCCCGACAGCCTGCCCCCGGTGCCCGGTGTCGAGACGGCCGCGTACTACCACACGGCCTCCCCCGACCGGCTGGGCGGCGACTTCTACGACGTCTTCCCCGCCGACGAGAAGCGGTTCGCCTTCTTCCTCGGGGACGTGTGCGGGAAGGGCCCCCAGGCCGCCGCGGTCACCTCGCTGACCCGGTACACCCTGCGGGCCGCCGCGCTGCACGACCCGGAGCCCGCCTCCGCCCTCTCGACCCTCAACAAGGTGCTCCACGAGCGCTACACCGGCGGCGACCCGCGCTACTGCACCGCCATCTTCGGCCTCCTCGAACCCGACGCCGCCACCGGCGAGGTCGCCGTCCGCCTCGCCTCCGGGGGCCACCCGCCGGCGCTCGTCCTGCGCGCCGACGGCACGGCCGCCTTCCTGCCCACCCCCGGCGGGCTGCTCGTCGGCATCCTGCCGAGCGCGCCCTTCACCACCACGACCACCGTCCTCGCCCCCGGCGACACCCTCCTGCTCTACACCGACGGCCTCACCGAGGCCCGCACCGGGGAGGACCGCACCAGCCTGTACGGGGACGAGGCCCTGCTCGCGTTCGCCGCCGACCACGCGGGGAAGTCCCCGCAGGCCCTCGTCCAGGCCCTGACCGGTCTGCTGGACGGCTTCGGCGGCGGCCTCGACGACGACACCGCCCTGCTGGCCATCGGCGTGCCCGCGCCCGACCACGGAAACACCGACACACGATGACCCCGCTGAAGATCACCACCCGAGACGCCGCGCTCGGCCCCGTCCTGGAGATCACCGGTGACCTCGACTACACCAGCGCCGCCGCACTGCGGGACCTGGTCGCCGCCCTCGCCCTGCGCCCCGGTCAGCGCCTCGTCCTGGACCTGGCCGCCATGACGTTCTGCGACTCCAGCGGCATCGCCGCCATGATCGCCGCGCGCAACCACGCCGACGCCGCCGGCGCGGACATCGCGCTCACCGCCGTGCCCGCCCCCACGCTGCGCATCCTGCACATCGTCGGCCTCGACGGCGTCTTCGGCCTGCTTCCCCGCAGCGACACCGGCACCTGATTCCGGGGCCGACCCGGGCACGGAGAGGCCCCCTCAGGGGTGACGCGCGCCTCGGCGGGCCGCGCATGGGGGTACCTTCACCGGGGAACCCGGTAGATCCGCATCCGCCGAGGAGGGCCATGAACGTCACCGCCGCCGGTACGGGTGATTCACCCGTACCCGGCCACCCGCCCCTGTCCGGCGACCCGTTCGGCACGGCGCTGGAGGACGTGCGGACCGCCGCCCTCGTGGTCGACGACGACGGCGTCATCCTCTCGGCCAACGCCGCGGCCGAGAACGTGCTCGGCCGAAGACGCGACGGACTCGTCGGCCAGGACTCCCACGACCTGCTGCACCGCGACAGCCACGGGCACACCATGCCCCGCACCCGCTGCCGACTGCGCAAGGCGCTGCTCGCCGGGCGGACCGGGCACGGCGTCGCGGAGTGGTTCGCCCGCGGCGACGGCACGCTGGTCGGCCTGTCCTGGCTGGCCGCGCCGCACGCGCCCGCGTCGGGGAGGAAGGGGGCGCTGGTGCTCCTGTACGGGCTGGAGCCGAGCGGATCGGAGGACGACCCCGCCGGGGCGCCCGCGCCGCTGACGGAGCTGGACCGGCTGGCCCTGCTGGCGGAGACGACCACCCAGCTCACGTCCACCCTGGACGTGGACGACGCGCTGCACCGCCTGGCCGGCCTCACCGTCCCCCGGCTCGCGGACTGGGCCGTGATCGACCTGCTCACCGAGCAGGACGAGGTGCGGCGCGCCCTGGTGATGGAACACCGGGACGGCGTCCTCGTCGAGCGGAAGGACCTCCAGGGGCCCATGCCCCCGGTGCCGGAGGAGTCGCCGATGCCCCTGTCGCGGGCGCTGCGCGGCGCCTCGTCCTCCCTCACCGGCCCCGCCGCCTACCAGGGCCGGCCCGATTCGGGGATCGCCGTCGAGCAGCGCCGCCTGTTCAGCGAGACGGACATGCACTCGGCGATCATCGCGCCGATCCGGGGCCTGCGCGACGTGCTCGGCGCCCTGACCCTGGGCCGCTCCCGGCGCGCCGACGCCTTCACCCCCGACGATCTGCCCCTGCTGGAGGACATCACCCGCCGGGCCGGGCTGGCGCTGGACAACGCACGCCTCTACCAGCGCCAGCGCAAGGTCGCCGAGACCATGCAGCGCCACCTGCTGCCCCAGCTCCCCTCCGTGCCCGGCGTGGAGATGACGGCGCGGTACGTGCCCGCCCCGCACGCCTCCTCCGTCGGCGGCGACTGGTACGACGCGTTCGCCCTGACCGGCAACGACCACGCCCTGGCCATCGGCGACGTCGTGGGGCACGACCTCGACGCCGCGGCCGGCATGGCGCAGGTCCGCAACATGCTCAGGGCCTTCGCCTGGTCCCGGCCGCGGGCCACCCCCAGCGCCGTCGTCACCCAGCTCGACGAGGCGGTCAAGCACATCGCCGAGGTGCCCATGGCCACCATGATCCTGGCCATCCTCACCTCCGGCGACGACGGGCTGTGGCGGCTGCGCTGGACGAACGCCGGGCATCCTCCGCCCCTGCTGGTCACCCACGACGGCCGCGCCGAATACCTCACCGGCGCCCACGGCATCCTGCTCGGGACGGGGCTCGTCAAGCCGCGCCCCGACGCCCTCGCCGTCCTGCCGCCGCGCGCCACCGTCCTGCTCTACACCGACGGCCTGGTGGAGTCCCCGCACCGTTCGATCGACGACGGGCTGGACCGGCTGCGCCGGTACGCGGCCTCCCTGGCCCACCGCCCGCTGGACTCCTTCTGCGACTCGCTCCTGGAGCAGGTGCGCCCCGCCGACAACGACGACGACGTGGCCATGCTGGCGCTGCGCACCCCCGCCGGCCCGTAGCCCTGCCGCGTCCGGCCCCGGCGGGCGCCGTACGCGGCAGGGGCCCGGCGTCAGCGGCGCTGCCGCTCCTGGGCGCGCCGTCGCCGCAGCACCAGGAGGTCGACGCCCGCGGTGGCGGCGACGAGGGCGCACACCCCGGCCACCAGCGCCCGCTGCGCCTGGCTCGGCGAGTCGCCGGGGTCGGCGGCGGCCGCCGAGAGCGCCAGCAGGACCGCCGCCACGGCGAACACGGCGAGCGCGGCCCACGCGAGCACCGTCCTGAGCCCGAGCGCACTGCGGGCGTCGACCGGTTCCGTGCCTCGTCTCATGTCCATCTCCCCAGGGGGTCTTCTCCGTCGGCATCCCGCAGGGCGCCGAGGACCTCGTCGTCGCTCACCTGGTCGAAGTCGTCGTACCACCGCCCCACCGCCGAGAAGTCGGGCGGTTGGCACAGGCAGACGACGGCGTCGGCCTCCGCCCCCGCCGTCCCGGCGCCGCCGGGAGCGGCGACGGGCACGGCGAGGATCAGCCGGTACGGGGCCCGCCGGCGCAGGTGGCGCAGGGCGACGCGTGCGGTGACGCCGGTGGCGAGCCCGTCGTCGACGAGGACCACCGTCCTGCCCCGGACGCGGGGCGGGGGCCGGTCGCCCCGGTAGACGCGCTCGCGGCGGCGCAGTTCCGCCCGCTCGCGGGCCACGTCGGCGGCGAGCGCGTCCCCCCGCAGCCCGAGCGCGTCGAGGGCCCGCCCGTCGAACAGCGGCGGGTCGTCGCCGACGATCGCGCCGATCCCGGTCTCCGGCCGCCCCGGCATCCCGATCTTGCGGACGACCAGGACGTCGAGCGCCGCGTCCAGCGCCCGCGCGACCTCGGCCGCGACGGGGACGCCGCCGCGGGGGAGCGCGAGGACGAGGGGGACGGCCGGGGCGTCGCCCGCCACTCCCTCTTCCAGGAGCCTGGCGGCGAGTTCCCGGCCGGCGTGGCGACGGTCGCTGAACCGCATTCCTCGCCACCGCCCTTCCGCCGGGGGAGTCGAAGCACTGCCCGCGGGCCGCCGGACCCGCGCCGCCGCCGGTCCGCCCGCGGTCACCACCCAGCCTAGACGCGGGGTGCGGGGGCCGCGCGCCCGCGCCCGCGGGGCCTCCGCGCGGGACGCGGCCTCACACGTCCCCGTCGCCGGTCACGTCCACCTGCTCCAGCGGGCGGACCGCCGGGCCCTGGAGCACCTCGCCGTCGAGGCCGAAGCGGGACCCGTGGCACGGGCACTCCCAGGTGGTCTCCGCGTCGTTGAAGGCGACCAGGCAGCCGAGGTGGGTGCAGCGGGCGGACACCGCCCGTACGGTGCCGTCCTGGTCCCGGTGGACGGCGCAGCGGCGGCCCTTGACCCGGACCACCGCGCCCGTGCCCGGAGGGATCTCGGCGACCGAGTCCACGTGGGTGACGCGGAGCCGGTCGCCCGCGAAGTGCTTCGCCACCTCGGCCTGCTGGCTCAGCAGGCTGGGGGCCTCCCGCACCAGGCTGCCCAGGCGTCGCGGGTCGTACAGCTCGGCCCAGGGCGGCCGGACGTCCGCGTCGTCGATCAGGGAGGCCAGCAGCCGGCCCGCGAGGACGCCGCCGGTCATCCCCCAGCCGCCGAAGCCGGTGGCGACGTAGGTGTTGCGCGCGCCGACGTGGAAGGGGCCGACGAGCGGCACCGTGTCGCTGGGGTCGTTGTCCTGCGCCGCCCAGCGGTAGGCGGTGGGGCCGACCGGGAACCGTTCGCGCATCCAGGCGTCCAGGCGGCGGAACGACTCCCGCGGGTCGCCGGTGCCGGGTGTGAAGCTCTCCCCGGTGACGATCAGGAGGCGCCGGCCGTCGTCGAGGGGCGCGGAGCGCACCGAGCGCTTCCCCTCGTCCTCGGTGATGTACATCCCCTCGGGCGCCGACGCGGCGTCGATGGGCGCGGCGACCACCAGCTCCCGCCGGGGCGAGAGCCGGGCGAACAGCATCGCCCGGTCGAACACGGGGTAGTGCGTGGCGACGACCACCGCGCCGGCCGTCACCGTGTACCCGGCCTCCGTGGTCAGCCGGCACGGCGATCCCTCCGCCAGACGGGTGACGCGGGTGCGTTCGTGGACGACGCCGCCTCGGGCCGCCAGGTCGGCGGCCAGGGCCAGGAGGTACTTCCGCGGGTGGAACTGCGCCTGCCCGTCCAGGCGGACCGCGCCGCCGACCGGGAACGGCAGGTCCGTCGAGGTGACGAACGTCGCCGGGAGGCCGGCTTCGGCGGCGGCGCGGGCCTCCGCCTCGACCGCCTCACGCGACGCGGCGCCCGCCGCGTAGGAGTAGGCGCTCACCCGCTCCAGATCGCAGGCGATGCCCAGCTCGTCGACGATCGACGCCAACCGCTCCACCGCGTCCTGCTGCGACAGCGCGTACAGGCGGGCGGCGTCCGCGCCGCGGGTGCGCCGCAGGTGGTCGTAGACCAGGGAGTGCAGGGCGGACACCTTGGCGGTGGTGTAGCCGGTGACGCCGGCGGCGATGCGGTCCGCCTCCAGCACCGCGACGCTCCGCCCCGTCCGGGCGACCTCCCACGCCGTGCTGAGCCCCGCGATGCCGCCGCCCACCACGGCGACGTCCACCTCGGCGTCCTCGGCCAGGCGCGGGTGTTCCGGCGCGTCGGTGCTCGCCATCCAGTAGGACTCGTCCTGACCGGGAAGGGGGTGGGGGGTCGTCATGGCGTGGTCTCCCAGATCGGTTGAGGGGCGGGCGGGGGCCCGCGGGCCGGTGCGGGTTCCCCGTCCGGCCCGCGGCACACCTCAGCCCGTGCCGGTGGCGGCCTCGCCGGTCCGGTCCCGGCGGGTCAGCATCCGCTGCGCGGCGGTCCACACCGCGGTGGCGCCCCGCCCGGAACGGAGGGCGGCCCGCGCGGCGTTGGCGCCCGGAGCGCCGTGCACCCCGCCGCCCGGATGCGCGGAGGCGGAGGCCAGGTAGAGGCCCTTGACCGGCGTCTCGGAGCGGCCCGTGCCCGGCACCGGCCGGAACACCAACTGCTGGTGCAGGGCGGCCGTGCCCCCGTTGATGGCGCCGTTGTGGAGGTTGCCGTCCGCGGTCTGGAGCGTCGACGGGGAGAGGATCCGCCGGGCGCGGACGCGGCTGCGGAAGCCGGGGGCGTACCGCTCCACCTGGGCCTCCATCCGGTCGGCCATCCGCTCCTGCTCCGCGGGGTCCCACGCGCCCGACAGGCCCTCGGCCCCGGCGTCCGCCTTCACCCGGTGGGGGACATGGGTGTAGGCCCACGCCGACTCGGTGCCCAGCGGGGACCGGCTGGGGTCCGCGGTGGTCATCTGCCCCATGAGGAGGAACGGGCGGTCCGGGACGAGGCCGCGGGCGATCTGGGCGGCCCACCGGGTCAGCTCGTCGACGCCCTCCGCCAGGTGGACGGTGCCCGCCGACGCGGCGGCCGGGCAGCTCCACGGGACGGGGCCGTCCAGCGCCCAGTCCACCTTGAACGTGGCGAAGTCCCACTGGAAGCGCCGCATGTCGTCGAGGAGCATGGAGGGCAGGTGCTCGGGGCGCACCAGGCTCCCGTACAGGCAGGGGGCGGAGACGTCGGCGAGCACGGCCCTGCGGGCGGGGACCGCGTCGCCCGCCTCCGTGCGCACGCCCACGGCCCGGCCCTGGCGCACGACGACCTCGGTCACCGCCTGCCCGCACCGGACCCTGCCCCCTCGGCCGCGCAACCGGCGCACCAGCGCGGAGGTGAGGGCGCTGGAGCCGCCGGCCGGCACGGGGAAGCCGTGGGTCTGCCCCAGCATGGACATCAGCCACCCGAAGCCGCCGCTGCCGGCCGCCTCGGGCGCCAGGTCCGCGTGCAGGGCGTTGCCGGCCAGCAGGAGCCGGCCGCCCTCCCCGGCGAACTCCTCCTCGCCGAGCCTGCGGACCGGCAGGATCAGGCTGCGGGCCAGCCGCAGACCGCCCGCCGTCCGCAACCGGGCCGCCAGGGCGGCCCCGGCGCGGACCGGCGGGAACGGCGCGAACAGGGCCCTGACGATGTCGTCGCCCAGGAGGTCCCAGATGCCGCAGAGGTCCAGCCAGCCCTGTCCGTCCCCGGGGGCGAAGCCGTCGAGGCTCGCGGCGGTCGCCTCCGGGTCGGGGCCCAGCACGGCGCAACTGCCGTCCAGCAGCGGATGGGCGAGCACGCTGGGGGCGCGGCTCCAGCGCAGCCCTTCCCGTTCCAGCTCCAGCCGGGCCAGCACCGGGGAGGCCGCCGCCAGCGGGTAGAAGGAGCTGAACACGTCGCTGACGTAGTCGGGGTGGACCCCCCGGTCGCTGCGCACCGCGCCGCCCGGCTCGTCCTGCGCCTCCAGCACCTCCACCGACCAGCCCGCGTCCGCCAGCAGGTTGGCCGCGACCAGGCCGTTCGGGCCGCTTCCGATCACCACGGCGTCGACCATGGCGTCTCCCTTCCTCCGAGGGCCGGCGCCCCGTGCCCGAGGCCGCCGCCCACGCCCGTCAGGCCGGTGCCGTGCGCGCGCCGTCCGCGTCCGCCACGTGTTCGACCAGGCGGGTGAGGCGCGCCAGCATGGCGCGGTGGCGGAGCTGTATCAACGAGTCCAGCAGCGCGTTGTGGAGCAGGCCGCCCAGGCCCCGCAGGGGGTGCTCGTCGACGATCACGAGGGTCTTGTCGCCCCACGGCCGGATGTCGAAGGCGATGCGGGCCGAGCCCAGCGGGCCGGCCTCGGCCTCCAGCTCCAGGCAGCGCGGCTTCTCGATGTGCCGGACGACCGTGCGGCCGGTGAGCTCCACCGGCCCCAGGCGGAGGCTGTAGGTGATCGACGAGCCGGTCTCGGGCCAGTGGCCCCTCTCCGGGCGCGAGCCCGAGGTCCCCACGACCCACGCGCCGTACAGGCTCTCGTCTTCCAGTACGGACCACACCGCGGACGGCGGTCGGTCGATGAGGTGGTGCCGGACGGCCATGGTTCTCCTCGCGTCCTCGGCCGGCGGCCCCCGCCGGTCGGCCGGGGCGCCGGACTGCTGCCGCACGTCGAAAGTCTCCGCCGTCCGCGAGTACCACCGCTGCCCCGGTCCAAACACCGGCGACCGCCCGCGGCGGGGTCAGAGCAGCAGCGCGTACGCGAGGAAGAAGGCCGCCACCAGCACGGCCACCGCGCAGATGGCGATCAGCGGCCCCTTGGCCCACCCCCTGGGGGGCTCGTGCCGGGGGCCCGCCTCCGAGGTGCTGCCCTCGGCCGGGGGCGTGTCGCCGACGGGCACGCCGCCACCGGGCTCCAGCCCGGACGTGTCGCGCGGATCGGGGTCGGGATTCTGAGCGCTCATGCCCTGCGCGTACCCGCCTGGAAGGGAACGTACCGGTCGAACGGGACGAACCATGGCGACCCGGCGCCGCCACCCCTTCGGCGGGCCGGGGGAGAGGGACGCCGAGCGGACTCCCGAGCCCGTCCGCTCCCCGGCGGTGAGCAGGCGGGCTCCCGTCGAGCCGGGGCCCGGTGCGGCGAGCGCCCGGAATGCCGACGCGCGGACCGTGTCCTATGTTGGCTCAGGCAAGCAGAGTTCGACGTGTGAAACGTACTCGTCCCCGAACTCGGCCGCTCGGCTCGTCGGGACCAC
Organism: Streptomyces sp. NPDC041970; assembly: GCF_055588985.1. Classification (NCBI taxonomy): domain Bacteria; kingdom Bacillati; phylum Actinomycetota; class Actinomycetes; order Kitasatosporales; family Streptomycetaceae; genus Streptomyces; species Streptomyces sp. NPDC041970. Next base: position 19,122 of record NZ_JBVJCD010000058.1, on the reverse strand, counting down.
GGCGAGCCGCCCGAGCCCCCGCGCCCCGCGCCGGGCCGCCGCCCCACGGGGCCCCGCCTCCGGCGCGCCCGGCGCGACGAGGCATTCCTCCCCCGCGGACGAAAGGCCGTCCTATGTCCTTGCTGACGACACCAGTCCCCTGGCGTCGCGCCGTCGTCACCGGCGGCGCGGGCTTCCTCGGCTCCCACCTGTGCGAACGGCTGCTGGATTCGGGAGTCGAAGTCGACTGCGCCGACAACCTGCTGTCCGGCTCCGAGGACAACATCGCCCATCTGGCGGACCGGCCCGGATTCCGGTTCGTGCGGTGCGACGTGTCCCGCGCGGCGGCGCGGGACCAACTGGACGGCCCCTACGACCTCGTCCTGCACTTCGCCTGCCCGGCCTCGCCCGCCGACTACCTCCGCCACCCGCTGGAGACCATGGACGTCGGCAGCCTCGGCACCCGCAACGCCCTGGCCGTCGCCCGGCGCGACGGCGCGCGCTTCCTGCTCGCCTCCACCTCCGAGGTCTACGGCGACCCCCTCGTCCACCCGCAGCGCGAGGACTACTGGGGCAACGTCAACCCGGTGGGGCCGCGCAGCGTGTACGACGAGTCCAAGCGGTTCGCCGAGGCCCTGGTCACCGCGCACGCGGGGACGTTGAACCTGAACGCGGGCATCGTCCGGATGTTCAACACCTACGGGCCCCGGATGCGGGCCCACGACGGCCGCGCCGTCCCCACGTTCGTCTGCCAGGCGCTCGCCGGGGAACCGCTGACCGTGGCCGGCGACGGCGGCCAGACGCGCTCCCTGTGCTACGTGGACGACACCGTCGACGGCGTCCTGCTCGTGGCGGCCAGCCAGGCGGTCCGACCGGTCAACATCGGCGGCGGCGAGGAGTCCACCGTCCTCGACATCGCCCGCCGGGTCATCGCGCTGACCGGGTCCGCCTCGCCGATCTCCTTCGTCGAGCGCCCCGTGGACGACCCCGAACGGCGCAGGCCCGACACCACGCTCGCCCGCGAACTCCTGGGCTGGGAGCCCAAGGTGGGCTGGGAGGAAGGGCTCAAGCGCACCATCGCCCACTTCGCGGCCCAGCCCGAAACCGCCGGCCCGGCGCCGCAGCTCTGACGGAGGTCCCATGCGCGTCCTCGGTATCAACGCCCTCTTCCACGACCCCGCCGCCGCCCTCGTCGTCGACGGCAGGACCGTCGCGGCCGCGGAGGAGGAGCGCTTCAGCCGCCGCAAGCACGGGAAGCGCCCGGTCCCCTTCTCCGCCTGGGAGCTGCCGGAGCTGAGCGCCCGCTGGTGCCTCGAACAGGCCGGGCTGCGCCCCGCCGACCTCGACGCGGTCGCCTACTCCTACGACCCCGCCCTCGCGGCCCCCGCCGACGTGCTGGGCCTGCACGACCCGTGGGACCACCTGCGCCAGGAGTACGCCCGCCGTGCCCCGGAGTTCCTCGCCGAGGCGCTGCCCGGCCTGGACCCCGGCGCGGTGCGCTTCGTCCCCCACCACGTGGCGCACGCCGCGTCCGCCGGACAGGCGTCCCCCCACCCCGACTGCGCGGTCCTCGTGCTGGACGGCCGGGGCGAGTGCGGCTCGCACCTCGCCGGCCACTACGACGCACGCCGCCTGACCGTGCTGACCTCGCAGAAGCTCCCGGACTCCATGGGCCTGTTCTACGAGGACCTCACCCAGCACCTCGGCTTCCTGCGCAGCAGCGACGAGTTCAAGGTGATGGCCCTCGCCTCCTACGGCGAGCCGCGCTTCGCCGAGCGGCTGCGGGAGTTCGTCCAGGCGGACGGCTCGGGCGGCTTCACGGCCCGGCCCGTGCCGTGGGAGTCGCTCGTGCCCGGCCGGGAGCCCGGCGCCCCCTGGACGCGGGAGCACGCCGACGTCGCCGCGAGCGCCCAGGCGTGCCTGGAGGAGGTCATGCTGGACCTCGCCCGCTGGCTGCACGCCCGTACGGGCCAGGACGTGCTGGCCCTCGCGGGCGGGGTCGCCCTCAACTGCGTGGCCAACACCCGCCTGTACCGCGAGAGCCCCTTCCGCGAGATCTGGGTGCAGCCGGCCGCCGGCGACGCCGGGACGGCCCTCGGCGCGGCCCTGCACGTGGCCGGCGAGGCGGAGCCGGTCGAGGCGATGGGGAGCGCCGCGCTCGGCCGCGGCTGGAGCGACACGGAGCTGCGCGGCTGGCTGGAGCGGGCCGCCGTGCCGTACGAGGAGCCCGAGGACATCGCCGAGACCGTCGCGGAGGAGCTGAGCCGGGACGGCGTGGTCGCCTGGTTCCAGGGGCGCTCCGAATTCGGCCCCCGAGCGCTCGGCCACCGCTCCCTGCTGGCCCATCCGGGGCGCGCGGAGAACCTGGAGCGCCTGAACGCGGTCAAGGGCCGCGAGGAGTTCCGGCCGGTCGCGCCCATGGTGCTCCGGGAGCGGGCGGCCGAGATCTTCGACGGGCCGCTCCCCAGCCCGTACATGCTCTTCGTCCACGAGGTCGCCGAGGCCTGGCGCGCGCGCATCCCGGCGGTCGTGCACGTCGACGGAACCGCGCGCATCCAGACCGTGGACGCCGCCGCCGAACCCCTGGTGGCCCGGATGCTCGACGCGTTCGAACGGCGCACCGGGCTGCCCGTCGTCGTCAACACCAGCCTCAACACGGCGGGGCGCCCCATGGTCGACGACCCCCGCGACGCCCTGGAGTGCTTCGGGTCCGCCCCGGTGGACCTGCTCGCCCTCGGGCCCTTCGCCGTACGGCGCGCCGGGGCGTTCGCATGAGCACGGACGCGAACGCCCCGGCCGCCGGGAGCGCGGAGTACGCCGTGGTCGTCCCCACCATCGGCCGGCCCTGCCTCGCGGACTGCCTGCGGGCGCTGGACGCCTGCTCGGGGCCGCGCCCGGCCGAGGTCGTCGTGGTCGACGACCGGCCGGCTCCGGACGGCCGGCTGCCGCTCCCGCCCGCCTGCGGCCTCCCCGTGCGCGTCCTGGCCACCGGCGGCCGCGGCCCCGCCGCCGCCCGCAACGCGGGCCGGCAGGCCGTGGGCGCGCCCTGGGTGGTCTTCCTCGACGACGACGTCCAGGTGCTGCCCGACTGGGCCGACCGGCTCGCCGCCGACCTCGCCGCGGCCGGCGAGGGCGTCGGGGGAGTGCAGGGGCGGCTCACCGTCCCGCTGCCCGAGGACCGCCGCCCCACCGACTGGGAGCGGGGCACCGCCGGCCTGGAGCGGGCGGCCTGGGCCACCGCCGACATGGCCTACCGCGCGGTCGCGCTGAAGGAGGCGGGAGGCTTCGACGAGAGGTTCCCGCGCGCCTTCCGCGAGGACGCCGACCTCGCGCTGCGGGTGATGGCCGCCGGCTGGTCGCTGCGCCGGGGCGAGCGCGTCACCCGCCACCCCGTCCGCCCGGCCGACCGCTGGGCCTCCCTGCGCGCCCAGCGCGGCAACGCCGACGACGTGCTGATGGACCGCCTGCACGGCCCCGACTGGTGGCAGCGGGCCCGAGCGCCCCGCGGCCGGCTGCCCGGACACCTGGCCACCACCGCCCTGGCCTGCGCCGCGGTCCTCGCGGCGGCGGCCGGCCGCCCCCGCCCGGCTTCGCTCGCCGCCGGGCTGTGGGCCGCCGCCACGGCCGAGTTCGCCTGGGCGCGCATCGCCCCCGGACCCCGTACCGGCGACGAGGTCGCCACCATGGCCGTCACCAGCGTGCTCATCCCGCCCCTCGCGACCTGGCACTGGCTCGCCGGACAGGCCGCGCACCGCGCCCCCGAGCCCTGGGGAGGCCCCCGATGAACCCCCGCCCGCCGTCCTCGCGCCCGGTGTCCGCCGTCCTCTTCGACCGCGACGGCACCCTGGTCGAGGACGTGCCCTACAACGGCGACCCCGACCGGGTCAGGCTCCTGCCCGGCGCACGCGAGGCGGCCGACCTGCTGCGCGCCGAGGGCGTCGCCACCGGGGTCGTCAGCAACCAGTCGGGCATCGGCCGGGGCCTGCTCACCGAGCACGACGTCCTCCGGGTCAACCGGCGGGCCGACGAACTGCTCGGCGCGCTCGGCGCGTGGGTCTTCTGCCCCCACGCCCCCGAGGACGGCTGCCCCTGCCGCAAACCCCGGCCCGGCCTCGTCGTCGAGGCCGCCCGCCGGCTCGGCGTGCCGCCCGAGGAGTGCGTGGTGATCGGGGACATCCGCGCCGACGTCCTCGCGGCCCGCGCCGCCGGGGCCCGCGGCGTCCTCGTCCCCAACGCGGCGACCCTGCGCCGCGAGATCGACGCGGAGCGCTGGACGGCGCCGGACGTCCTGACCGCCGTGCGCGCCGTCCTGGACGCACGCCGGGAGGCCGTATGAAAGCCCTGGTGGTACGCCTGGACAGCTTCGGCGACGTGCTCCTCGCGGGCCCCGCCGTCCGCGCCGTCGCCGCGAGCGCCTCGCACGTGACCCTGCTGTGCTCGCCGCGCGGCGAGGCCGCCGCCCGCCTGCTCCCCGGCGTCGACTCCGTACTGACCTGGGAGGCGCCCTGGGAGGGCGTGAACCCGCCGCCGGTGGCCGAGGCCGGCGTCGAGACCCTGGTCGGGCGCGTCCGCGACGCCGCGTACGACACCGCGCTGATCCTCACCTCCTTCCACCAGAGCCCGCTGCCCACCGCCCTCCTGCTCCGGATGGCGGGGGTGCGCCGTGTCGGGGCCGACAGCACCGACCACCCCGGCGCCCTCCTGGACGTCCGGCACCGGCGGCTGCCCGGCCGCCACGAGGCGGAGGCCGCCCTGGACACCGCCGTGGCCATGGGCTTCGCGCCCCCGCCCGGCGACGACGGCCGGCTGCGGGTGCTGCCCGCCCCCGACACCGTCCCGCTGACCGGCAACGGCCCCTACGTCGTCGTCCATCCGGGCGCGAGCGCCCCGGCGCGGGCCTGGAGCCCCGAGCGGTGCGCCGCCGCCGTCCGGGCCCTCGCGGACGCCGGCCACCGGGTCGTCGTCACCGGCGGGCCGGAGGAGAGCGCCCTCACCCGGCGCGTCAGCGGCGACACGGCCCTGGACCTCGGGGGCCGCACCGACCCGCGCCGGCTGGCCGGGGTCCTGCGCAACGCCGACGTGCTGGTCAGCGGCAACACCGGGCCGGCCCACCTGGCCGCCGCCGTGGGCACCCCGGTGGTCTCCCTCTTCGCCCCGGTGGTCCCGGCCGAACGCTGGGCCCCGTTCGGGGTGCCCGCCGTCGTGCTCGGCGACCAGTTCGCCAAGTGCGCCGACACCCGCGCCCGGCACTGCCCCGTCCCCGGCCACCCCTGCCTGGACGACGTCACCCCCCAGGACGTGGTGCGAGCCGTCCGCAAGCTCATCGAGGAGCAGCCATGAACATCCTCATCTGGCACGTGCACGGCTCCTGGGCCACCGCGTTCGTCCAGGGCCCGCACACCTACCTCGTCCCCGTCACCCCCGACCGGGGCCCGGACGGACTGGGCCGCGCCGCGACCTGGCAGTGGCCGCCGAACGTCCACGAGGTGAGCCCGGACGAACTGCGCCGGCGGGACATCGACCTCATGGTGCTCCAGCGCCCGCACGAGATCGAACTGGCCCACCGCTGGACCGGGCGCCGCCCCGGCGCCGACGTGCCCGCGGTCTACGTCGAGCACAACACCCCGGACGACGCGCCCGTGGGCGCCCGGCACCCGGTGGCCGACCGCGACGACGTCACCCTCGTCCACGTCACCCACTTCAACCGGCTGATGTGGGACAACGGGCGCGCCCCGGCCACCGTCATCGAGCACGGCGTCATCGACCCCGGCCCCCTGTGGACCGGCGAGGAGCAGCGGGTCGCCGTGGTGGTCAACGACCCGGTGCGCCGGGGCCGCACCACCGGCACCGACCTGCTGCCGCACTTCGCCCGCACCGCGCCCCTGGACGTCTTCGGGATGCACACCGAGGGGCTGGCCGACCACCTCGGCCTGCCCCCGGACCGCTGCCGCACGCGCGACCTGCCGCAGGACCGGCTCCACCCGGCCATGGCCCGCTGCCGGGTCTACCTCCACCCGGTGCGCTGGACGTCGCTGGGCCTGTCGCTGCTGGAGGCCATGTTCCTCGGGATGCCCGTCGTGGCCCTGGACACCACCGAGGTGCGCGAGGCGGTGCCCGACGACGCCGGGGTCGTCTCCAACCGCCCGGACGTCCTCGACGACGCGGTACGCGGCTTCCTCGCCGACCCCGGACAGGCGGCGTACGCGGGGGAGCGGGCCAGGGCCGCCGCACAGGCCCGCTTCGGGGTGCAGCGCTTCCTGGACGACTGGGAGCACCTGATGAAAGAGGTGACGCGATGAGCCGCAACCGACCGGCCCCGCCGAAGGTCGCGCTGGTCTCCGAACACGCCAGCCCGCTGGCCGACCTCGGCGGCCCGGACGCGGGCGGCCAGAACGTGTACGTCGCCCAGCTCGCCGGCCATCTGGCCCGGCGCGGCCACGACGTCACCGTCTACACCCGCAGGGACGGGCCCGACCTGCCCGCCGAGGTCGCCATGGCCGGCGGGGCGAAGGTCGTCCATGTGCCCGCCGGGCCGCCCGCCCGCGTGCCCAAGGATGAACTCCTCGCCTTCATGCCGGAGTTCGGCGCCCACCTCGCCCGGCACTGGCGCTCCTCCCCGCCGGACGTGGTCCACGCCCACTTCTGGATGTCCGGCACGGCGGCCCTGGCCGGCGCGCGCGGGCTCGGGGTGCCCGTGGTGCAGACGTACCACGCGCTCGGCACCGTCAAGAAGCGGCACCAGGGCGACGAGGACACCAGCCCGCCCCAGCGCCTGGCGATCGAGGCGGCCATCGGCCGCGCCTGCCGGCGGGTGCTGGCCACCTGCGCGGACGAGGTCGCCGAACTCGTCGCGATGGGGGTGGACCCCGACCGCGTCTCCGTCGTCCCCTGCGGCGTGGACCCGCGCCACTTCGCCCCCGTCCCCGGCGCCGCCCGCGCCGGGGGGCGGCGCCGGCTGCTGGCCGTGGGCCGCCTCGTGCGGCGCAAGGGCTTCGACCGGGCGATCCGCGCCCTGGCCGAGGTGCCCGACGCCGAACTGCTGATCGCGGGCGGCCCGGAGGCGGAGCTGCTGTTCGCCGACCCGGAGGCGGAGCGGCTGGGCAAGGTGGCCGAGGACCACGGGGTCGGCGACCGGGTCACCCTGCTCGGGGCGGTGGCCCACGACCGGATGCCCCGGCTGATGTCGGGGGCGGACCTGGTCCTCTCGCTGCCCGACTACGAACCCTTCGGCATCGTGCCGATCGAGGCCATGGCCTGCCGCACCCCGGTGGTCGCCACCGCCGTGGGCGGGCACCTCGACACCGTCGTCGACGGGGTCACCGGCGCGCTGGTCGCACCCGGCGCCGGGGAGGAGCACCGCCTCGGCGCGGCGATCCGCGCCCTGCTCGACGACCCGGAACGGCTGGCCCGCTACGGCAGGGCGGGCCGCGAACGCGTGCTGGCGCACTACGGCTGGGACCGCGTGGCCGAACAGGTCGCCGGCGTCTACGACGCCGTGCGCGCCACCCCCTCACTCTCGGGAGCAGTCCGATGACCCTCACCCAGCACGTCCGTCACTGCGACGATCTGATGGCGGCGCTCACCGCGTTCCGGGGCCACGGCCCCCTCGTCCACCGCTGGGGCGCCGAGCTCGCCGGCCGCCTCGGCGGCGGGGCGAGGCTCCTCGTCGCGGGCAACGGCGGCAGCGCCGCCCAGGCCCAGCACCTGACGGCCGAACTGGTCGGCCGCTACCGCGACGACCGCCCGCCGTTCTCGGCGCTCGCCCTGCACGCCGACACCTCCTCCACGACCGCGATCGCCAACGACTACGGCGTCCAGGAGGTGTTCGCCCGGCAGACCTGCGCCCACGGCCGCCCCGGCGACGTCCTCATGCTCCTGTCGACCAGCGGCGCCAGCGCCAACCTGCTGACGGCGGCGGCCGAGGCCCGCCGGATCGGCATGACCGTCTGGGCGCTGACCGGCCCCGCCCCCAACCCGCTGGAAGCGGCCTGCGACGAGGCGCTGTGCGTGGCCGCGCCCGTCTCCGCCACCGTCCAGGAGATCCACCTGGTGGCGGTGCACATGCTCTGCGAGGCGTTCGACCAGGTCTGCGAGGAGAACGCCGCGCTCTCCCGGCAGCGCCCCGGCGCGCCGGCGGCCGTCGAGGAGGGCGCGCTGTGACCGGCCCCGCCCCGCTGCTCGTCGTGGGGGACGCCCTCCTGGACCACGACCTGTCCGGCCGGGCCGACCGGCTGGCCCCCGACGCCCCGGTCCCGGTGGTGCACGGGGCCCGCCGCACCACCCGGCCCGGCGGCGCGGCGCTCGCGGCGTACCTCGCGGCCGCCTCCGGGCGCGAGGTCACCCTCGTCACGGCGGTCGGCGACGACGAGGCCGGGCGGACGCTCCGCCGCCTCCTGCGGGACCGGGTCCGCCTCGTCGAACTGCCGCTGACCGGCGGGCTCCCGCGCAAGACGCGCATCCTGGCCCAGGGCGTCCCGGTGCTCAGACTCGACGAGGGCGACGGGCGGGCGGCCGAAGCCACAAAGGAGGCCCTGGCCGCCCTCGACGCGGCGCGGGCGGTCCTGGTCGCCGACTACGGCCGGGGGGCCGCCGACGTCCTGCGCGACGCGCTCCACCGGGCCGCCGCCCGCGTCCCCGTCGTCTGGGACCCGCACCCGCGGGGCGGGCCGCCGGTGCGGGGGGTCAGGCTCGCCACCCCCTCGGCCGCCGAGGCCCGCGCCCTCGCCGAGGGCGCCCGCGGCGACGGCCCGCCCCGCTCCGGGGCGGAGGGACCCGGAGAGCGGGCCCCCTGGGCGTGCTCCGCCGCCGACGCCCGAACCCTGATCCACGCCTGGGGCGTCACCTCCGTCGCGGTCACCCTGGGGGGATCGGGCGCGCTGCTCTCCCACGGGGACGACCCCCTGCTGGTCTCCGCCCCCCGGTCGGTCGCCGGCGACGCCTGCGGCGCGGGCGACTGCTTCGCCGCGAGCGCCGCCGGGCTGCTGGCCGACGGCGCCCTGCCGGAGGCGGCCGTGCGGGGCGCGGTGCGCGCCGCCACCCGGTACGTCGCGGACGGCGGTGCGGCGGCCCTGCGCGCCGACGCGCCGCCGCAAGCCCGCCCGGACGGCCCCGCCGACCCGCGGACCCCCGCCGACCCGGTCCGCCTGGCCGCGCGCGTGCGCGCCGAGGGCGGCACCGTCGTGGCGGCCGGCGGCTGCTTCGACCTGCTGCACGCGGGCCACGTGGCCCTCCTCCAGGCCGCCCGCCGCATCGGCGACTGCCTCATCGTCTGCGTCAACTCCGACGACTCCGTACGGCGCCGCAAGGGCGAGACCAGGCCCCTGGTGCCCGCCGCCGACCGGGTCAGGGTGCTGATGGCCCTCGGCTGCGTCGACGCGGTCGCCGTCTTCGACGAGGACACCCCCGAACGTTTGCTGGCGGAGGTGCGCCCGCACGTCTGGGCCAAGGGCGGCGACTACGCGCTCGCCCGGCTCCCCGAAGCCTCGCTGGTGCGGAGCTGGGGCGGGGAGGTCGTCCTGCTGCCCTACCTCGACGGCCGCTCCACCACCGCCCTCGCCGCACGGGCGGCCCTCGACCCGCCCGGACCGGCCGCCGGCCGCTCCCGCGCCGCGCGGAGGTGACCGCCGTGCCCGCCCCCGGCCCCGCGCCCCGGCTCCTGGTCCTGCGCGCCCTGGGCCTGGGCGACCTCCTCGCCGGGGTGCCCGCCCTGCGCGGACTGCGCCGCGCCTTCCCCGGCCACGAGATCGTCCTCGCCCTGCCCCCCTCGCTGCGGGACGCCGCGCTGGCCACGGGGGCCGTCGACACCGTCCTGCCCGCCCGGGCCGCCGGGCGGGGCGTGCCCGTGCTCACCGGCTGGCGCGGGGCCCCGCCGGACGTCGCCGTCGACCTGCACGGCAACGGGCCCGAGAGCCACGCCGCGCTCGCCGCCCTCGAACCGCGCCGGATCATCTCGTACGCGCACCCCGCCCCGACCGCCGCCGAGCCGCCCGTCTGGCGGCGCGAGGACCACGAGCGCCGGCGCTGGTGCCGCCTCCTGGCGGCGTACGGCATCGCCGCGGACCCCGCCGACGTCGCCCTGCCGCCCCCGGCCGCCCCCTCCCCGGCCCCCGGCGCGGTGGTCGTCCACCCCGGCGCCGAAGCCGCCGCCCGGCGCTGGCCGGCCCCCCGCCACGCCGCCGTCGCCCGGCGGCTGCGGGCGGCCGGCTGCCGGGTCGTGGTCACCGGCGGCCCCGGCGAGGAGCGGCTGACCGGCGCCGTGGCGGAGGCGGCCGGGCTCGGGCCCGAGGACGTCCTGTCCGGCGGACTGCCCTTCGCCGAGCTGTCCGCCCTCGTGGCCGGGGCCGCCTGCCTCCTGAGCGGGGACACCGGCCCGGCCCACCTCGCCGTCGCCCACGGGACCCGCTCGGTCACCCTCTTCGGACCGGTCGCGCCGCACCTGTGGGGGCCGCCGCCGGACGCCCGGCACACCGCCCTGTGGCGACCCGGCCCGCCCGGCGACCCGCACGGACCGGTCCCCGACCCGTCGCTGCTGCGCATCGGGGCCGACGAGGTGGCGGCCCACGTACTCGCGCACGCCCGCGCGAGCGCCCGCCGCCCCGCGGAGGCGAGCGGGCGTGGCTGAGCGCGCGGCGCCGAGGGCGCCGGGGCCCGACGACCGGACCACCGTCGCCATGATCACCAAGGACCGGCCCGACAGCGCGCTGCGCACCCTGGACCGGCTCGCCCGCCTGCCCGAGCGGCCGCCGGTCGTGGTCGTCGACAACGGCGCGGACCGGGCGGCGACCGCCGCCCTGCGCGCCCACCCGGTCGGCGCGACCGTCCTCGTGCCCGGCCGCAACACCGGCGCGCTGGGCCGCAACCTGGCGGTGCGCGAGGCGCGGACCCCGTACGTCGCCTTCAGCGACGACGACTCCTGGTGGCGGCCCGGAGCGCTGCGGCGCGCCGCCGACCTCCTCGACGCGCACCCGCGCCTCGGGCTGCTGGCCGCCCGCAGCCTGGTCGGCCCCCAGGAGCGGGACGACCCGGTCAACGCCCTGCTGGCCCGCTCGCCGCTGCCCCCGGAGCCAGGGCTTCCGGGCCGGCCCGTCCTCGGCTTCCTCGGCTGCGCCTGCGTCGTCCGCAGACGGGCCCATCTGGACGTCGGCGGCTACCACCCGCTGCTGTTCTTCGGGGCCGAGGAGACCCTGCTGGCCTACGATCTCGCGGCCGCCGGGTGGGGGGTGGCCTACGACCCCTCCGTGACCGCCCACCACCACCCGGACCCCGCCGACCGGCCGGGCCGCACGGCGCTGCTGCGCCGCAACGCCCTCCTGACCGACTGGCTCCGCCGGCCGGTGGGCGTGGCGCTCGGGCACACCGCGACCCTGGCGGCGGCGGCCGTGCGGGGCGAGCCCCAGGCCGCGGCGGCGCTGCGCGGAGCCCTCGTCAGACTGCCCGCCGCCCTGCGGCAGCGCCGCCCGCTGCCCCCGCGCGTCGAACGGTCGGTGCGCCTGCTGCGACACCACGCACCGGCGGGGGACGCCGAGGAGGAAGCCGTGCGGAAGGAGAGCGTGTGAACGACCCCCGCACCACCGTCGTGGTGATCACCCACAACCGCCGCCCCGAACTGCTGCGCACCCTGCGGCTCCTGCGCGACCTGCCCGAGAGGCCCCCGGTGATCGTCACCGACAACGGCTCCCTCGACGGCACCGCCGAGGCCGTGGCCCGCCTCTTCCCCGAGGCCACCCTGCTCAGACCCGGCCGGAACCTGGGCGCGGTCGGCCGCAATCTGGCCGTCGAGCGGGTGCGGACGCCGTACGTGGCCTTCTGCGACGACGACACCTGGTGGGAGCCGGGGTCCCTGCGGCGCGCCGCAGACCTCCTCGACCCGCGACCGCTGCTGGCGGCGGTCACCGCCCGCATCGTCGTCGAGCCGTCGGGGGAGGAGGACCCGGTCGTCGCCGAGCTGCGCGACTCGCCGCTGGAGGGACCCGCCTGGCTGCCGGGGCCCGCCCTCGGATCGTTCCTGGCGGCGGCGACCGTCATGCGCACGGACGCCTTCCGGGCGGCCGGGGGCTTCCACCCCGGACTCTGGCTGGGCGGCGAGGAGGAGCTGCTGGCCACCGACCTGCTGCGGCAGGGATGGTGGCTGAGTTACGCGCCCGAGCTGCTGATCCACCACGCGGCCTCCGCGGTCCGCGACAGCACCGCGCGGCGCACCCTGGGCCTGCGCAACACGCTCTGGTTCACCTGGCTGCGCCGCCCCTGGGCCCCGGCCCTGCGCCGGACCGCCCACCTGCTGCGCACCGTCCCCAGGGACAAGGCGTCGGCCAGGGCCTTCGGGCAGGCGGCCGCGGGGCTGCCGTGGGTGCTGCGCCAGCGGGAGCCGGTGCCGCGCGCCCTCGAAGCCCGGCTGCGCCTGCTGGAGAGGGCCCGGCGCACCTCGACCGCGCGCCGGTACGTGGGCTGAGCACCGCACCCCGGCGGCCGCGTGTTGCGGTCGACGCGCCCCGCCGCGTTGCCTAGGCTCCGTGCCGGGGGAGGGCGCGCGGTGCGCGCGCTCCCCCCGGTCGCGCCAGGACCCGTCGCCGGCCGGCGGGCCGCCCCGGCGCGGCCCGCCGGGGCCCTTCCCTCCCCGGACCCGACCCAGACCCCGACCCAGTCCCCGCCCCCGACCCGGCCCCCGCGCACGGACGGGAGCCGGCCGCGCGGCGGTGGTTCCTGACGCGACGCACACGCGCACACCGCGCGGACGGGGAGACAGGGAGACCCAGATGCCAGCAGGACCCGGCCGGGACCGCGACGGGCCGGCCGCGCCGACCCGCACCCCGCCCCGGCCGGCCGACGACGTCGCGGCGCTCCTGGGCGAACTGGAGGGGCTGCGCGCCGCGCTCAGCACCCGGCCGGTCATCGACATCGCCCGCGGCATCCTCATCGCCACCACGCCCTGCACCAGCCGGCAGGCCTGGCAGATCCTCGTCACCGCCTCCCAGGACGGCAATCTCAAACTGCGCGACATCGCCCGCCAGCTCGTCGCGAGCTTCCACGGCGTCCCCCTGCCCCCGGCCACCCGGCGCGCCCTGCACGCCGCCGTGCGGCGCGCCCGGACCCGGTGACCCGGCCGCCTCCCACCGGCCCCACCAGGAACGGATGTTTACTCGCGCGCTTCCGGGTCACTCCAGACATACGACGTTTCGGCCGATCCGGATGGCCGAGTCTCGGCCATCCGGATCGTGGCCGCCGACGAGGAGACAGGAACCGCCCACCCGTGGAACTCGCCCCGACCGCACGGGCAGCCGCCGTGCGCGCCCGGGGCCGGCTCCCGCGGGCCGAGCTTCGCGGAGCCCGCGAACCGATCGAGGAGCCGAACGGAACAGTGCTCGACGACGAAGGACTCAGCGCGGAAGGACGACGCCGACCGGCCGCGGCGCGGGCGCAGCAGCGGTGGAGAGGATGCCCCCGTGCCGGCCGTTGACGACCCGAGGGGCGGGGTCCGCGACGGCGGGGGCGCCGCGCTGACCCCGCACCCCTCCGCCGACGGCGTCGGCAGGGTGCTGCGGCTCCCCGGCGTCTACCGCCCCCAGGAGGACACCCTGCTGCTGGCCGCCGCCATGCGCCGCGAGGGCCTCGGCGCGGGGATGGAGGTGCTGGACCTGTGCACCGGGAGCGGCGCCCTGGCCCTGCACGCCGCCCGGCTGGGCGCGCGGGTCACGGCCGTGGACATCGGCCGCCGGGCGGTCGCCTCCGTACGGCTGAACAGCGCGCTCGCCCGGCTGCCCGTCGAGGTCCGGCGCGGCGACCTGTTCTCCGTCCTGCCCGGCCGGTCCTTCGACGCGCTCATCAGCAACCCGCCCTACGTGCCCGCCCCCAGCGCGTCCGTACCGCGCCGCGGCGCGGAACGGGCCTGGGACGCCGGGCTCGACGGCCGGGTGCTCCTCGACCGGATCTGCGACGGCGCGTCCACCGCGCTGCGCCCCGGCGGGATGCTGCTCCTCGTCCAGTCGGCGCTGAGCCGCCCCGAGAAGACCCTCGGCCGGCTGGCGGCCGCGGGGCTCGACCCCGTGGTGATCGACCGGGCGCACATCCCGTTCGGCCCCGTCACCCGTGCCCGCAGCTCGTGGCTGCGGGCACGGGGGCTGCTGCCGGCCCATCTCGACAAGGAAGAGCTGGTGGTGATCCGTGCGCGCAAGGGATGAGAAGCCACGCCGGGTGGCGGTGGACCGCGACGGGCCCGTCCTGGTGGAGGGCCCCGTCGAAGTGGTGGGCGCCGACGGCGTCCCCGTGCGGTCCGACCGCGTCGTCGTGGCGATCTGCACCTGCCGCCGCAGCCGGACCCACCCCTGGTGCGACACCAGCCACCGCCGCCGCAAGCCCGCCGGGCCGCCCGACGCCGCCCCCGGCGAACAGCGCGACCCGCGACGGGACGAGGAGAACCGAACGTGACCAGTCCAGCCACCACCGCCCGCCGGGACCCCGCGGCCCCGACCGCCCGCGGCCCCCTGTCCGCCGGCGTCCTCGACGCCTTGGCCGGCCGCGGGGCGCGGCTGCCCGACGAGGCGGCGATCCGTCGGGCCGACCCGTACGGCGACGACCTCCAGCTCCTGCTCTACGCCCTGTACGAGCTCCACTACCGGGGCTTCGACGGGGTGGACGAGCGCCTGGAGTGGGACCCCGAGCTGCTGCGGGTGCGCGCCGCCGCCGAGGACGTCTTCCTGGACGCCCTGCGGCGGGACGGCGGCTCCGGCGGGGACGACGTGGCGGAGGCGGTGGACGCCCTGCTGCTGGAGCCGGTCGGGGACGACGGGCACAGCGTCAGCCACCACCTGCGCCGGGAGGCCCAGTGGTGGCAGTTGCGGGAGTACGCCGCCCTGCGCTCGCTCTACCACCTGAAGGAGGCCGACCCCCACCTGTGGGTGGTGCCCCGGCTGCGCGGCCGGGCCAAGGCGGGGATGGTCGCCGTGGAGTTCGACGAGTTCGGGGCGGGGCGGGCCGAGGACGTGCACGCCCAGTTGTTCGCCGAGCTGATGGCCGACCTCGGCCTCGACCCGGAGTACGGCCGCTACCTCGACGCCGCGCCCGCCCAGGCGCTGGCCGTCGTCAACATGATGTCCCTGTTCGGACTCCACCGGCGGCTGCGCGGTGCGCTGGTCGGCCACTTCGCCGCCGTGGAGATCACCTCGTCGCCGGGGTCCAGGCGGCTGGCCGAGGCGCTGCGCCGCGCGGGCGCCGGCCCCGCCGCCCAGCGGTTCTACGACGAGCACGTGGAGGCCGACGCCGTCCACGAGCAGATCGTCCGCCGCGAGGTGATCGGCGGGCTGCTGGAGGACGAGCCCCGCCTCGCGGCGGACGTCGTGCTGGGCATCGAGGCGACCGAGCACCTCGAAGGACGCCTCGCCGCCCACCTGCTCGCGGCATGGCGCGAGGGCCGCACCGCGCTCCGCGCACCGCTGGCGGCGGACGGCGGACCGGGCCCGGTCCCGGCGGGCGCGGGCGCGCCGACCGCACGGCGCGCCTGACCGCCGCCCGACACCTCGGCCGGCTCCTCCTCCCCGGCCGGTCCGCGGCGGAGCCGGTCGGGTGAACGCCGCGCGCGACGGTTTTCACGGGCCGCCGCGCGTGGCAAGGCCACTGGGTGCTTCGGAGGTGAGGCACGTCCCGGCGACGGATGCCGCACGGGCCGGGCTCGCCGCTGCACGGCGCGCACCCCGCCGCACCATCCTCCCGGGCGTCAGCCAGCCCGTTCGGTGAGGAGTTGAGCACCCCATGGCCGTCGAGAGCCGGTACGCCGACGACCCCGACTCGGCGGCGGACTTCCGCCGCCTCGCCGAGATGCCCGAGGGGCCCGAGCGGCAGCACCTGCGCGGGCAGATCATCTGCGCCTGGCTCCCGATGGCCCACCGGCTGGCAGGCCGCTACCGCAACCGGGGCGAGACGCTGGAGGACCTGCGCCAGGTTGCGGCGATCGGCCTGGTGAACGCGGTGGACCGCTACGACCCCGCCATGGGCCGCGCCTTCGCCCCCTTCGCCGTGCCCACCATCACCGGCGAGATCAAACGGCACTTCCGGGACCGCATGTGGTCGGTGCACGTGCCCCGCCGCGTCCAGAACCTCCGCAACGCGGTGCGCCTGGCCGGGGCCGAGCTGGCCGCCGCGGGCGCCACCCCGTCCCCGGCCCGGATCGCCGAGCACACCGGGCTGACGGAGGAGGAGGTGCGCCAGGGGAGCGAGGCGCTGCACGGCTTCAGCGCCCTGTCCATCGACGCCGAGGCCTCGGTGGCCGGCGGCGAACTGCTCCTCGGGGACAGCCTGGGCGTGATGGACGAGGCGTACGACCTGGTCCTGGACCGCGAGGCGGCGAGGCCCGGCATCCGCCGCCTCGCGGAGCGTGAGAAACGGGTGCTCTACCTGCGGTTCTTCGCCGGGATGACCCAGAGCGCCATCGCGGCCGAGCTGGGCGTCTCCCAGATGCACGTCTCCCGCCTGATCGCCGAGTCCTGCCGCCGCATCCGGGAGAACGCCGCGCGCGAGACCGCCGTACGCAGACCGTCGAGACCCGCGCACCCGGTCTGAACGGGCCGTCACCCGCCCGGCCGCCCCCTGTGCGCGTGGCGGGCCGGGGCGCGGTGTGTGAAGCCGGTCGCGCCGGGTACCCGGCGAGCCGTGCCTCTCCCCGCTCCCGCCGACCTCGGGAGGGTGCGCCGCCGGCAGTGGCGACGCACCGCACGGCGGGGAGGCGACGGACCCACCCCGTCAACGGCATCGCCCGCCTCACGTACGGAGCTGTCATGAGCGACAAGAATCCCCTGAAGGCCGCCGCCGAGAAGGCCGCCGACGTCCTGGGGGGCCCGTCCTCCCCCGAGGAGGGGATCCCCGGAAAGCCCGGTTCCCGGACGCCCCCGGTCGACGAACCCACCCGGCCGAGGGACCCGCTCCCGGCCAAGCCGGACCAGAGCGCCCCGGCCCCGCAGAGCCCCACCGGCGTCGACACCGGCGCCGACCCCGCCGACCGCTCCCAGGCCGGCGCGTACCTGACCACGGCGCAGGGCGCGCGGCTGTACGACACCGACCACTCGCTCAAGGCCGGCGCCCGCGGCCCGGTCCTGCTCCAGGACCACCACCTGCGGGAGAAGATCACCCACTTCGACCACGAGCGCATCCCGGAGCGCGTGGTGCACGCGCGCGGCGCGGCCGCCCACGGGGTGTTCCAGGGGTACGGCACCGCGTCGGCGGTCTCCAAGGCGGCGTTCCTCGCCAAGGACGTCGAGACGCCGGTCTTCACGCGGTTCTCCACCGTGCTCGGCTCGCGCGGCTCCGCGGACACGGTCCGCGACACCCGCGGCTTCGCCACGAAGTTCTACACCGCGGAGGGCGTCTTCGACCTCGTCGGCAACAACATCCCGGTCTTCTTCATCCAGGACGCGATCAAGTTCCCCGACGTCATCCACGCCGGCAAGCCCCACCCCGACCGGGAGATCCCGCAGGCGCAGAGCGCCCACGACACGTTCTGGGACTTCGTCACCCTGCACACCGAAGCCGCCCACCACACCCTGTGGAACATGTCCGACCGCGGCATCCCGCGCTCGTACCGGACCATGGAGGGCTTCGGCGTCCACACCTTCCGGCTGGTGAACGAGGCGGGCGAGACCACGCTGGCGAAGTTCCACTGGAAGCCCCGGCTCGGCGTCCACTCCCTGCTGTGGGAGGAGGCGCAGATCATCAACGGCGTGGACCCCGACTTCCACCGCCGCGACCTCGCCGACGCCATCGAGGCGGGCGCCTTCCCGCAGTGGGAGCTGGGCATCCAGACGTTCCCCGACACCCCCGACCAGACGTTCGAGGGCATCGACCTGCTGGACCCGACGAAGATCGTGCCGGAGGAGCTGGCCCCGGTGCAGCCGGTCGGCCTGCTCACGCTGAACGCGAACCCGACGAACTTCTTCGCCGAGACCGAGCAGGTCGCCTTCCACGTCGGCCACCTCGTGCCCGGCATCGACGTCACCGACGACCCGCTGCTCGCGGGCCGCCTCTTCTCGTACCTGGACACCCAGATCTCCCGGCTCGGCGGCCCCAACTTCGCCCAGTTGCCGATCAACCGGCCGCACGCCCCGGTCAACGACATGCTCCGGGACGGGATGCACCAGACGGCGGTCCACCGGGGCGTCGCCCCCTACCGCCCCAACTCGCTCGACGGCGGCTGCCCGTTCCTGGCCGGCGCGGACACGGGCGCGTTCGTCGAGACCCCGGTGACCGTGCCCGAGGCGAGCAAGGTGCGCCAGGCCCCGGCCTCGTTCGCCGACCACTTCTCCCAGCCCCGGCTGTTCTGGCTGAGCATGACGCCGGTGGAGCAGGAGCACATCATCGCCGCGTACACCTTCGAGCTGAGCAAGTGCTACGAGCAGGCGATCAAGGAACGGGCCCTCCAGGTGCTCGCCAACATCGACCCCACGCTCTGCTCGGAGGTGGCCGCCGGCCTCGGCCTGCCCGCCCCGCGCCCCACCGTCGAGCTCGCCTCGCCGCCGCCCAGCCCCGCCCTGTCGCAGCTCGGCCGGACCTGGCCGGCGGACGGCCGGATCGTCGGCATCGTGACCGACGCCGCAGGCGACCTCGCCGGCGTCCGCTCGGTCCGCGAGGCGGTGCTGGCGGCCGGGATGGTCCCGCTGGTCGTCGCCCCGGTGGGCGGGGTGCTCGACCCGGGCGGCGACCCCGTCACCGTCCAGCGCACCTTCGCCAACGCGCGCTCCGTCGAGTTCGACGCGCTGGTGCTGGCCGGCGCCCCCGGCCGCGGCGACGACGCGTACGGGGCGCGGGACGCCAAGGCCGGCGGGCCGGCCGCCGCGAACGCGGCGGCGACCGACCCGCGGGTCCTGCTGCTGCTCTCCGAGGCGTTCCGCCACGGGAAGGCGATCGGCGGCTGGGGCGAGGTCGCCCCGGTCCTGGACGCCGCTGGAGCCGCGGCCACCCAGCCGGGCGTGGTGATCGGCGCCGAACCCGGCGCGGTCATCGACCAGATCACCGAGCTGCTCGGCGCGCACCGGGTCTGGGACCGCTTCCCGCCCGCGATCTGACGGCAGTCGGGGGGGGGGGGGGGGGGGGGGGGGGGGGGGGGGGGGGGGGGGGGGGGGGGGGGGGGGGGGGGGGGGGGGGGGGGGGGGGGGGGGGGGGGGG
>NZ_JBVJCD010000057.1:0-36334 GCF_055588985.1 Streptomyces sp. NPDC041970 | reverse complement strand
CCCCCCCCCCCCCCCCCCCCCCCCCCCCCCCCCCCCCCCCCCCCCCCCCCCCCCCCCCCCCCCCCCCCCCCCCCCCCCCCCCCCCCCCCCGCCCCCCCCCCGGCGCCGTAGACCTGTCCGGTGTTGTAGTCGCTGTCGAAGGGCGGGGCGGCGCTGTCGTAGCGGTCGTCGTACCCCTGGCTCTGCGGCGGCACCTGCGGCACCGGCGGGGGCGGGGCCGGGCGGCGCCGGACATGCGGCATCGCCTGTGCGCTCTCGGGTTGGGATGCGGCACTGCCCCGGCCGTAACGCTCGCTGCGGTCGCCGGTCCGTCGATCGGGCCAATCGTTCATCGCACCAGTGTGCCGCCCTGCCCTACCGGTATTACAGGGTGTAAGGGAAATCGCACCGGGGCTGTTGCGAAGCTGATGCATTCTGCGCGACCAGGGGCCGCGCATAAGGTGGACTGTATGACAGATCAGGCCACCTGCCCCGAGAGCGGGATACCGGGCAAGCCGACCTCGGCGTCCCGAACCACCCTCAGCCACATCATGACCGGCAGCGACACCAACCTCCTCGGCACGGTGCACGGCGGCGTGATCATGAAACTGGTCGACGACGCCGCGGGCGCCGTGGCCGGCCGCCACTCCGGCGGACCCGCCGTGACCGCGTCCATGGACGAGATGGTCTTCCTGGAGCCGGTCCGCGTGGGCGACCTCGTCCACGTCCGCGCCCAGGTCAACTGGACCGGCCGCTCCTCCATGGAGGTCGGCGTCCGCGTGATGGCCGAGCGCTGGAACGAGTCCACCCCCGCCCAGCAGGTCGGCAGCGCCTACCTGGTCTTCGCCGCCGTCGACGGGGACGGCAGGCCCCGCGCCGTACCGCCGGTGATCCCCGAGACCGAGCGCGACAAGCGGCGCTACCAGGAGGCCCAGATCCGGCGCACCCACCGGCTCGCCCGCCGCCGCGCCATCAAGGAGCTGCGCGAGCAGCGCGCCGCCGACGGCATCGACGACTGAGACCCGCCGCCGGGGCCGTACGCCCCCGCCCTACGGGCACACCGCCTCGTCGCCCCGCACCGTTTCGAACTCACCCGGCTCCCGGCTCTCCACCCGCCGCACCCCCGTGAACTCCGAGCCCACCGTCACGGCGACCGTCGCGCCCCGGCCCGGCACGGCCCTCAGCTCGCTGCCGGGCAGGGCGGCGGCCAGGGACCGCGCCGACCGGTCCCAGTCCGGGTCGTACGTCACGAGCGTCCGCCGCACGTCCCGCCGCTCCCCGTCGAGCGGGGCGCCGGTGGTGGCGAAGCCGGCGGCGCGCAGCTCCGCGTCGGCGGTCCGGCCCAGGCCCGCCCGAGCCGTCCCGTTGTAGACCTGCACCCGGATCTTCCGCGGCGCGACCTCCACGGGCGCGACGGCCGGGCCGGCCGCCGCCTTCGGCTTCGCCGGGGCCAGCGGCTCGTCCTCGCGCAGCGCCCGGAAGAGCTTCTCCGCCTTCTTCGCGTCCCACCGCACCGTCGAACCGATCCCCTCGACCAGGAAGGCGGGGTCGCCCACGGGGACGGAGGCGAATTCGGACGAGGCCGGGCTCAGATTCCGCACCGCCGAGCCGAGCGCCAGCATCTGCCGGGTGCCGAACCCCTCGTCCGCCCGCATCGAACCGACCACCGACGTGGCGACCTCCCGGAACCTCACCGGGTTCAGCAGGACGCCGCTGCTCGTCGCCCGTTCGATCAGCGCCGCCACGAACTGCTGCTGCCGCTGCATCCGGCCGAGGTCCGAGGCCCCGTCCACATGGCGCGAGCGGACGTAGCGGAGCGCCTGGCCGCCGTCCAGCTCATGCGTGCCCGCGGGCAGGTCCAGGCCGGTGTACGGGTCCCTCATCGGCCGGGCCGTGCAGATCTCCACCCCGCCCACCGCTTCCACCGTCCTCATGAAGCTGGTGAAGTCGACCTCCAGATAGTGGTCGATCTTGACGCCCGTCATGTGCTCGACCGTGCGCACGGTCAGCGTCGGGCCCCCCTCGGCGTACGCGGCGTTCAGCTTCACCGGGTGGGCGGCGTGCCGCTCGCCCGTGGTGCGGTCCGTGTGCGCGGGAGCCTCGGCGTAGCTGTCCCGCGGCAGGCTGACCACGCTCGCCCGCCGCCCGTCCGCCGACAGGTGGACCAGCATGACCGTGTCGGTGCAGTGGCACGGCTCGCCGCCCAGCCGGTACTTCTCCCGCTCGGCCGCGGTGACGGTGTCCCGCTCGTCGGTCCCGACGAGCAGCAGATTGGTGCCGTGGCCCGCCCGCGGCCGGTTCTTCATGTCCTTGAACGGGTCGACCCGGCCGATCCCCGTCTCCAGGCCGCTCACCACGGCGTGCCCGGCCCCGCCCGCGCCCAGGACCAGCACGGCCAGCACGGTGGCCGCCCGCACCCCCCAGCGCGGCCGCTCGTCCTGCGTACGGGCGCGGACCGGCCCCGTCCCCCGCGGCGGCCGGCGCCCCGGGGGAGCGGCGGACGGGTGCGGCGGGCGGTGCGGCGCGGGCACGGGGGGAGACACCTCCGCGGTACGAGGGGGACCATCGCACCGTAGGCCCATACGATCTCCGGCCCGGTCCGCGACCCGGCGGGGCGCACCGGCATCCCCCGTTCGCGGTAACGTGGCGGCCGAACAACGCCGCCGTGCGGAGTGCGAACCCCCGGCGCCCCCGAGGACCCCCCGAGGACCACATGTCTGCCGCGCAGTGCCCCGCCGTCTCCGTGATCATGCCGGTGCTCAACGAGGAACGCCATCTCAGGAACGCGGTCCGGCACATCCTGGAGCAGGAGTACGCCGGTGAGATGGAGGTCGTGATCGCGCTCGGCCCCTCCGCCGACCGCACCGACGCCATCGCCGCCGAGCTGGTCGCGGAGGACCCGCGGGTCCGCACGGTCCCCAACCCCACCGGCCGCACCCCCGCCGCGCTCAACGCCGCGATCAAGGCGTCCCGCCACCCGATCGTGGTGCGGGTCGACGGCCACGGGATGCTCTCGCCGAACTACATCGCCACCGCCGTCCGCCTGCTGGAGGAGACCGGGGCGCAGAACGTCGGCGGCATCATGCACGCCGAGGGCGAGAACGCGTGGGAGGACGCCGTCGCCGCCGCGATGACGTCGCGGATCGGGGTCGGCAACGCGGCCTTCCACACCGGCGGGCAGGCGGGACCGGCCGAGACCGTCTACCTGGGCGTCTTCCGCCGCGAGGCGCTGGAGCGGGCCGACGGCTACAACGTCGAGTTCATCCGCGCCCAGGACTGGGAGCTGAACTACCGCATCCGCGAGGCGGGCGGACTCATCTGGTTCTCGCCCGAGCTGAAGGTGCGCTACCGGCCCCGCCCCACGGTGAAGGCGCTCGCCAAGCAGTACAAGGACTACGGCCGCTGGCGGCACGTCGTCGCGCGCTACCACTCCGGCTCCATCAACCTGCGCTACCTGGCCCCGCCGACCGCCGTCGTCGCCATCGCGGCGGGCCTGGTCGCGGGGGCGGTGCTCACCCCGTGGGCCCTGGTCGTCCCCGGCGGCTACGCGGCCGCGATCGTCGCCGGATCGCTGCCCGCGGGCAAGGGGCTCCCGCTGAAGGCCCGCGCGCTGATCCCGGTCGCCCTGGCGACGATGCACATGTCCTGGGGGTTCGGCTTCCTCACCAGCCCCCGGTCCCTGGCGAAGAGGGTCATCGCCGGCCGCCGCCCCGCCCTCGCCGGGCGCGAGACCGTCTGAGCGACCGCGTGAGGGGCCCCACCGCCGGCGGTGGGGCCCCTCACGCGTACCGCCCCCACCTCACCAGGTGTAGGCCGGGTTGACCTTCATGCAGGCCTCTTCCTCGCCGTTGAGGGCGCCCGCCGACTCCGGGGCCTTGTCGTCGTCCTTGGGCACGGGGTAGGCCCCGGCCGCGCTCTCCCGCCAGTCCGCGCCGACGACCAGCGAGATCCCCGAGACCTCGGCGGACTTCTTCACCTGGGTCGCCGGAATCCCGAGCGCCTTGGCGACCGCCTGGGCGTCGCCCTCCAGGTCCGCGCTCGGATACAGCACCCCGGTCCGCGCCGCACCGGCCACGTTGGCCGGATCGACGGCGGCCTTCCCGAACCCCGCGGTCCTCAGCAGCTCCACCACCTCGCTCGCCCGCCCCTGCGCGGGGCCGAGCGCGTCGGTGGCGGTGCCGTTCCGCACGGTGACGGCGATCTCGGCGACGGGCGCCGACGTGTCCGCGACGGCCACCGGCGGTTTCTTCTTCTTCGGCTTCCCGCCCTTGCCGTCCAGCGGTATGTCCTCGCGGACCATCCGGAACAACCGCTCCGCGTCGCCCGGCTTCGGGTACACCCGCTCCTTGTTCACCCCGGTGCCGTAGACGTTCGGCATGGTGGACATGGTGATGCGCCCGGTCGGGACCTTCTTGAACTCCTCGGCGAGGTCGTAGAGGTTCTTGACCGTGTCGATGCTCTTGTCGACCGTCAGCGCCTTGGTGGCGGCGTCGGCCAGCTTCATCAGCTTCGCCGGGTCGGAGAGCTTGGTGCCCTTGCGCAGCTCGCGGACCATCGCGTTCATGTACTGGTGCTGGGCCTTGGCGCGCCCGAGGTCGGTATTGTCCTCGAAGCCGTACCGGGTGCGCAGCCAGGCGAGGGCCTGCTCGCCCTTGACGTACGTGGTGCCCTTCTCCAGCTTCAGCCCGGAGCCCTTGCCGTCGGGGTTGCGGGAGTGGAGGTTGGCGTCGACGCAGACCGGGACGCCGCCGACCGCGTCGGCCATCGCCACCACGCCCGCGAAGTCGATCATCATGAAGTGGTCGATCCGTATGCCGGTCAGCTCGTACCAGGTGGCCACCGTGCACCCCGGACCGCCGCGGCCCAGGCTCTGGTTGGTCTGCACGTCGCCGGTGGAGGCCGGGAAGACCTTGCCGTCGGGGGCCGTGCACGTCGGCATCTTGAGCATGGTGTCGCGCGGCATACTGATCACGGAGAGGTTGCTGCGGTCCGCCGATATGTGGAGCAGCATCTGCACGTCGGCGAGCGGCGGGGCGCCGAACGTCTCCCGCGCCCCGCCCAGCGCCTGGTTGGCCTTGGTGTCGCGGGCGTCGGAGCCGATGAGCAGGATGTTCAGCGGGGTCTGCCCGGCGGCGTTGGCCTTGTGGTCGGCCATCCTCTTGTCGCCGAGGGTCAGATCCTCTTTCCTGATGTTGCCGTTGAGGTGCTCGTAGTAGAGGTAACCGGCGCCGCCGGTCCCGAGTATGAGCACCGCGAGCACGGCGGCGCTCCAGCGCAGGGTCCGCCGCTTCCCGGCCTTCGGCGCGCGGCGGCCGCCGCGACCGGCCGCGTCCGTGGCGTCGCTCCGGACGCGCCCCGTCGCCCCGTCGGCGGCCGGGCCGCCGACGCCCCCGTCGCCGGGGGCGTCGCCGCCGCCCTCGTACGGGCCCTCCCCCCGGCCCGCGTGCGCGTCGCCCACGCGCGGCCGCGTCCCCTCCCCGGACATACTGCTCCGTCCCACCGGACCCCCCTGCTGTCTCAGACTGTCGTTGTGGCGCGGTGACCTGGTGTCACTTGGCGCATTCGGCCTTGTCGGCGTTGGCCCGCTGAATCCCCTCCGGGGCCTTCGCCGGACCGGTGATGAGCTGGCCCGCGCCCTTGAAGTCCGCCCCCAGCGTGAGCACCATCGCCTCAAGCCCCTGGGCGTCGGTGGCGCCCTGCTTCAGGGCGGTGGCGGGCAGCCCCATCATCGCGGCCAGCGCACGGGCCTGGTCGGCCTGGTTGGGCGCGTACTCCAGGGTCGTCCGGTCGATCTTCTCGGGGGCGTTGGCCTTGTTGGCCGACTTCAGCACGCCCTGCTCGTTCTGGAGCCAGGTGACGGTCGCGCCCGCCGCGCCGGGGATCTCGCCGCCGTTGAGGACGTCCACGCGGACGTCGGCGGGGGCGGCCTTGGGGCCCTTGAGCAGGGCCGCCTGCTTGTTCTTGGCGTCCTTCTGCTTCTGCTTGACCTCGGTCAGCGAGGTGTCGGAGCGCAGCATCGCGAAGAGCTGGTCTCCCTGTTGGGGGTGCACGACTACGGTGACGGGCTTCGGCTCGTCCGGGTTGTCTATGACGGGCATCGTGACGAAAGTGATGTTCTTCGGGTCGACCTTCCCGATCTCCTGGGCGAGCGTCATCAGCTTCTTCGGGCTGCCGATGCCCTGGTCGACCGTCAGCGCGTTCGTGGCCGCGTCGGCGAGGTCGAACAGCTTCTTCGGGTTGGTGAGGGTGTCGCTCGACTTCATCTCGCGGATCATGGAGCCGAGGAACTGCTGCTGCACCTTGATCCGGTCGAGGTCGCTCCGGTTGCCGAAGCTGTCCCGCGTGCGCAGCAGGGCCAGCGCCGTCTCGCCCTGCACCTTCGACTCGCCCTGGGGCAGCTTCAGATGGGACTTCGGGTCGTCGATCGGCTTGGCCATGCAGACCTTGACGCCGCCGACGGCCTTCGTCAGCTCCTTGACCGCGTTGAAGTCGACCATCATGAAGTGGTCGGGCTGCACGCCGGTGATCGCCTCGACGGTCCGCATGGTGCAGCCGGGGTCGCGGCCCTCCTGGCCGAGGCTGGTGTTGAAGCGGACCTTCTGGGCGCCGGCGATCGTCTCCACCGACCCGTCCGACCGCTTCGTCTCGCAGTCCGGGATGTCGGTCACCAGGTCGCGCGGGATGCTCATCGCCGTCGCGTTGGTCCGGTCCTCGGAGACGTGGAACAGGATGTTGGTGTCGGCGTGGCCGGTGCTGCCGTGGTCGCCGTAGCTCTCGTTGCCCTTGCCGGTGCGCTTGTCGGTGCCGATGATCAGGATGTTCATCGGGCCGTCGCTGACGACGTTCTTGCTGCCGACGTCGCCCACGTCCACGGTGTCGATGTTGCCGTTGAACCGCTGGTACAGCGCGTACGCGCCGGCCGAGCCGGCGACCACGGCGAACGCCACCACGCCGCCCGTCCACAGCAGCGCCGCCTGTTTGCGCGACTTCCGCTGCTTGCGCTTGCGGCGGCCGGAAGCGGGCGGCTGCGCACCGCGTCCGCCCTGGGTGCGCCGGCTGCGCTGGCTGGGCACCCCGCGGCGCGGGCCGTCCCCGGCGTCCTCCCGCGACCCGGCCGCCCTGCGGGCCCCGCGGCCCTCGCGCCCGGCGGGGGCGTCGGGGTCCTTGTGGGACGAGCCGGACCGCGTCTCCCGGTAACCGTCGGCCTCCTCGGCCGTGGCCGTGCGCGTGACGGCGGGCGACTCCCCTGCGGAGTGATCCAGTCGCAATTCGTAATTGCCGGTATGCGGGTTGAGTACCCACTGGTCGGCGGGGTCGATATCGTCCGCCCGCCCACGGCTATGCGCGTCCACGGTTGCCTGAGTCCTCCGTCGGTGCCACGCGAGGCGCCCTCCCCCGGCAAGGCGCTCGTTCCTTCGCTCCAGCAGTGCACGACCTGACGGCCGGAAGCACCGGATCGCGTCACACTATCCGGCCGCTTCCGCGTCGAGCGACGGGCGTGACACATTCCACGCCTCTTACAACCGGGCATTCTTCCCATTCCACGTCGATTGTGTTCTCTGACTTGGGAATTGCTTTACTGCGCGCAGGGGTCATCGGCCGCGCTCGACCCCGAATAGGTCGGCGCGGGGGTCGGACTCGCGGACGCCGCGCCCTCCGGTTCGCCGTCCCGCGCGGCTCCCTCGCCCCGTTGCGCGCCCTTGGGTTCGGCGGCCGGGACCACGGTCACGGGCCGGTCCTCGCGGAGTTGCCGGAACAGCTCGCCCGCGTCCGGTTGGACGAGCTCATCCCGGTTCGGATCGTTCTGGTAGGGACGCCGGGGGACGGTCAGGAACTGGACCCGGTCGGTCGGCACGTCGCGCATCCCGCGCACCAGGTCGTACAGGTCGCGCAGCGAGTCCAGTCCGGGGTCCGTGGTCAGCGACTTGGTCGCCGCGTCCAGCACCGGGTAGAGCCGCGTCGGGTTGAGCAGCACGCCGTTGCTCTGCATCTTGTTCACCAGCGCGCCGAGGAACATCTGCTGGCGCTCCATCCGCTCGGTGTCGCTGCCGTCGCCGAGGGACTTGCGCACCCGTACGTAGCCGAGGGCCTCCTCGCCGTCCAGCTTCTGCCGCCCGGCCGGGAGCCGCAGGTGCGCGTCCGCGTCGTCGATCGGCTCCTTGAGGCAGACCTCGACCCCGTCCACGGCGTCGACCATGTCCTTGAAGCCGTTGAAGTCGACGACCATGTGGTGGTCGACGCGGATGCCGGTCATCCGCTCCACGGTGCGGATGGTGCAGGCGGTCCCGCCGCGTTCGAAGGCCGAGTTGAACTGGCCCGTCCGCCCGCGGGTCTCCTTGCCGCCCTCGGCGCGGCACGCGGGGATCTCCACCATCAGGTCGCGCGGCACGGAGACGGCGGTCGCGCTCTCGCGGTCCGCCGCGAGGTGCAGCAGGATCGTGGTGTCCGAGCGCTGGCTGCCGCCGTCGTCCCGGCCGTACTCCCGGTTGTCCCCGGCCCGGCTGTCGGAGCCGATGAGCAGGATGTTCCGGGCGTCCACCACCATCGGCGTCGGCCGCTCCTTCTCGTACGCCTCCAGCACGGCGGCCGCGCCCGTGTCGGTGGTGATGTTCGCGTCGAGCTTGTTGTAGAGCCACCAGCCCCCGCCCGCGGCGACGAGCACGAGGAGCGAGGCGGCGAGGGCGGACGAGCGCAGCCAGCGCCTTCGGCCCCCGGCGCCCGCGGCCCCCGAGGGCCGGTCGGACCAGCCCCGCCCGGACCGGTCCGGGCCGGGCTCCACGGGCTCGGGGGCCGCGGTCTCGGGCTCCGGCGTCTCGGGGGCCGCGGTCTCGTGCTCCGGGGTCTCGTGCTCCGCGGGCTCAGGGGCCGCGGCGCCCCCGTCCCGCGCCGGGCCGTCGCGCGGGCCCTCGTCCCGAGCGCCCGCGGACGGTCCGGCGCGCGGGCCCTCCGGCTCACGCGGCGGGCCGTCCTGGGCGCCGCCCCCCTCGGGGCCGGGCTCTCCCCGCGACCTGCCCTGCGGCGTGTCCCCGGCCGGGCGGTCCGGGTCGGCCGGCGGGTCGGCACTGTCGGTCACGTCTGCGTCCGTCCTTCGCGTTCGGCGGCGCGCAGGGCCGCCGGTCGCAGGGGTGGACGGCTGGACCTCGCGCTTGGCGGTGCACTGCCGGGACAGTGGTCCGTACGCCGATCATCCACCCGCCCCGGCGCTCGGGGCCGGGGGACTCGGCCCGCTGTGGGCCGGACGAGTGCACGGGGGAGCGCTTGTCATACCGCGG
Organism: Streptomyces sp. NPDC041970; assembly: GCF_055588985.1. Classification (NCBI taxonomy): domain Bacteria; kingdom Bacillati; phylum Actinomycetota; class Actinomycetes; order Kitasatosporales; family Streptomycetaceae; genus Streptomyces; species Streptomyces sp. NPDC041970. The sequence goes on along the minus strand of NZ_JBVJCD010000057.1, from coordinate 27,083 downwards.
TGGCGGTCACCCGCTCGCTCTCGATCCGGCGGGCCAGCCCGTCGGCGTCGAGCCGCCCGAGGTGCCGGCACAGGACCACGGACCCGCCGACCGCCAGCGGGGCGAACAGCCCGGCGCTCAACCCCTCCCACGTGTCGTACCCGCCGCCGGTGAGCAGCCGGGAACCCGGTACGAGGCCGAGGGCGGCGGCGTCCTCGCGGGCCCTGGCCACGAGCCCCGCGCCCGTCAGCTCGACCCCGCCCACGGCCAGCGCGGCCGCGTCCGGGTCCACCGGGGCGAAGGGCGCGAAGCGGTCGCCCTGGCTCGGCGCCTCCACCGCGTAGTCCGCGAACCCCTCGGGCGGCTGCGGGAAGCGGCCCCCCAACGGGCGCAGGGCGAGGGCGACCCGCTCGCCCCGGCAGGCCCGCGCCCGCTCCAGGGTGTCCGGGCCGGTCACGACGAGGTCGGCGGCGGCCGGGTCGCCCTGCACGTCGGCGACGACGCCGACCGAGGAGCAGGCGAGCAGCCACACCGCGGACTGCCAGTGGGCGGGCAGCAGGAGGGCGAGCCGGTCGCCGGGGCCGGCGGCCAGGTCGCCCTGGAGCAGATTGGCGGTCTTGGCCACCCAATTGGCGAAGGTGGCCACCGAGAGTTCGACGCGTTCTCCGGTGGCGTCGTCGTAGAAGGTGACCAGGGGGCGGGCCGGGTCCGCGGCGAGGGCGGATCGCAGCAGGTCGGCGGGGGTACGGTCGCTGGCGTTCACCCGCGCAAGCGTACGCGGGGGCGCCGCGCGGGGGCGGGCTGAACGGGTGTCACGTACACCGGTTCGGCAGACGGGGCGTCACCGGCGGCGCGTCGGCTTGGGGTAGCCGGACTCGTACCTGTATGGCGAGGATCGTCCGTATGCGTGCACTATGCGTCACCTCAGTCGGCGTCACCTGCGCGGTGGCCCTCACCCTGCCGCTCTCCGCCCCGGCGGTCTCCGCCCCCGTCCCGCACTCCGCCTCGGCCCGTCCGCCCTCCACCTCTCCGGGCGCCGGCCCGCCGTCGGCGCGGCAGGAGGCCGCCGGCGAGGCGGCGCCCGCCGACACCCCCGCCGCCCTCGACGCCCTCGCCCTCTCCGACACCTTCACCGGGCCCCGCGCCGAGCCCGCCGCCGCTCCGGCGGGCTCGACGCAGTCCCTGCCGCTGGAGCCCGCCGCCCCGGCCGACCCCTCGGACCGGGTCGCGGGCACGGCGGCGGGCGACCAGGGCCTCTCCCGGCGCGACGCCCGCCCCTTCTCCCTGGTCGGCGTGGTCTGGGAGGACGCCGACGCCGAACTCCACGGCACCGTCCAGGTCCGCACCCGCGCCACCGACAGCGGCGCGTGGTCGGACTGGCAGGACCTGGAGACCCACAACGCCGAGCACGCCGCCGACCTCGACAGCGCCGAGCGGACGTCCGGCCCCGTACGGGGGGCGACGGCCCCGCTCTGGGTCGGCGACTCGGACGGCGTGGAGGTGCGCGTACGACCGGAGGCCGCCGATCCGCAGGACCGGGTGGGCGCCGCGCCGCTCCCCGAAGGGCTGCGCCTCGAACTCGTCGACCCCGGCCGGGGCCCGGAGCCGGAGACCGCGTGGGCGGCCCCCGCGGCGGCGTGGGCCGACGCCCCGTCGTTCGCCGACTCCCTGCCGAAGGCGTTCGCCGCCCAGTCCGCCCCGGACGCGGAGGCCGCCCCCGACGCGGAAGCCGGCGCGCGCGGGGAGGCCGCCGCCTCCGCGCTGAACGAGGGGCGGACGGCCAAGGAGGCGGCTGCCAAGGCGAAGCCGTACATCGGCCCCCGCCCCCGCATCATCACGCGCAAGGGGTGGGGCGCGGACGAGAAGCTGCGCGAGCGGAAGTTCGCGTACACCAAGACCGTCAAGGCGGCCTTCGTCCACCACAGCGCGACCGGGAACAACTACACCTGCAAGCAGGCCCCCTCGGTGCTCCGCAGCATCTACCGCTACCACGTCAAGAGCAGCGGTTGGCGCGACTTCGGCTACAACTTCGCCGTCGACAAGTGCGGGAACATCTACGAGGGCCGGGCCGGCGGCGTGACGAAGCCCGTGCTCGGCGCCCACACCCTCGGCTTCAACAGCAACACCATGGGCATCGCGGTGCTCGGCACCTACACCTCCTCCAACCCGCCCGCCGCCGCGGTCACCGCCGTCTCCAAACTGACGGCGTGGAAGCTCGGGCTGTTCGGCGCCAACCCCAAGGGCAAGGTCACGCTCGTCTCCGGCGGCAGCAACAAGTACAAGAAGGGCAAGAAGGTCAAAATGAACGTGATTTCAGGTCACCGGGACGGTTACGCAACCGAATGCCCCGGAGCGCGTCTCTACAAGAAGCTCGGCACGGCCCGGACCGCCTCGGCCAAGCTGCAGGGCCGCTGACCGGAAGCTGTCCGACCGGTCTGCTTAGACTGGCCAGCCGATATCAGGCCAGGCCCCACCAGGAAGCAGAGACGGTGCTGTGACAGAGGCAAAAGAAGCGGTTCTCCTGGTCGGCGGCAAAGGCACCCGACTGCGCCCGCTCACGGTGCACACCCCCAAGCCGATGGTCCCGGCGGCGGGCGTCCCCTTCCTCACCCACCAGTTGGCGCGGGCCAGGGCGGCCGGGGTGGAGCACATCGTGCTCGCCACGTCCTACCTGGCCGAGGTCTTCGAACCGCACTTCGGCGACGGTTCCTCGCTCGGTCTGCACATCGAGTACGTCACCGAGCGGGAACCGCTCGGCACCGGCGGAGCCATCCGCAACGTCGCGCCGAAGCTGTCCTCCGGCCCGGACGAACCGGTCCTCGTCTTCAACGGCGACATCCTGACCGGGCTCGACATCCGGGCCCTGGTCGGCTCCCACACCGCCACCGGCGCGGACGTCTCCCTGCACCTGACCCGCGTCGAGGACCCGCGCGCCTTCGGCCTCGTGCCGACCGACGCGACGGGCCGGGTCACGGCCTTCCTGGAGAAGCCGCAGACGCCGGAGGAGATCGTCACCGACCAGATCAACGCCGGGGCGTACATCTTCCGGCGCTCGGTCATCGACTCCATCCCCGAGGGCCGCCCGGTCTCCGTCGAGCGCGAGACCTTCCCCGGACTCCTCGCCTCCGGAGCCCACCTCCAGGGCATGGTCGACTCCACGTACTGGCTGGACCTCGGCACCCCGCAGGCCTTCGTCCGCGGCTCCGCCGACCTGGTCCTCGGCCGCGCCCCGTCCCCGGCGGTCCCCGGCCGCTGCGGCGACAGCCTGGTCCTGCCGACCGCCTCGGTCGCCCCCGACGCCAAACTCGGCGGCGGCACGGTGGTCGGCGCCGGCGCGGTGGTCGGCGCGGGCGCGCGCGTCGACGGCTCGACGCTCCTGGCGGGCGCGGTCGTCGAGCCGGGCGCGGTCGTCACGGACTCCCTGGTCGGCGCCGGCGCCAGGATCGGCAGCCGTACGGTGCTGGCGGGCGCGGTGATCGGCGACGGGGCGCACGTGGGCGCGGACAACGAACTGCGCGACGGGGTCCGGATCTGGTGCGGCGCGATCCTGCCGGACGCGTCGGTCCGCTTCTCCTCGGACCAGTGAGACGCACGCCTCTTCCTTGAGCCGGGGCTGGTGGGCTCTGTACTGGTGCGAGGGGCTGGTGAGATGCGTCGCCTGCTCCGGGGCCGGTGGGCTCTGGGGCCTGCTCTGGGGCCGGTGGGCTCTGGGGCCGGTGAGCTCTGGGGCCCCTTCTGGGGCAGGTGACGCCTGTGGCTCTTCCTGGGGGCGGTGAGCCCCGCGGGCCCTCCCGTGACCGGTGAGACCCGCGCCCCTTCCAGGGGCCGGCGAGCTCCCCGCCCACGTGTGGGACCTGGGGGAACACCCGTACGCGGACCCGTACGCTGTGAGGGACCCCCTCCGCCCCACCGATGACCGAGGCCCCACCCGTGGCAGGACGTTTCGCCCCCCGCACCACCGCGCGAGCCGTGCCGCCGTCCCGGTCCGCCCCGGCGCGACCGGCCGCGGGCGACGACGGGCCGCCGCTCACCCGCGAGTGGGCGCCGCCGGGCCCGCTGGACCTCCGCCTGGTGCTGGGCCCCCTGCGCCGGGGCCCGGCCGACCCCACGTTCCGGATGGTCGCGGACGGCACGTTCTGGCGGGCCACCCGCACGCCCGAGGGGCCGGGCACCCTGCGCGTCGCGGCGCGCGGCGACCGGATCGCGGCGACGGCGTGGGGACCGGGCGCGGACTGGCTGCTGGCAGGGCTGCCCGCCCTCCTGGGGGCCGAGGACGACCCGGAGGCGTTCACCCCGCGCCACCGTCTGCTCGCCGCCGCCCGCCACCACCGGCCGGGGCTGCGGCTGCTGCGCACGGGCCTGGTGCTGGAGTCGCTGATCCCCTCGGTCCTGGAGCAGAAGGTCACCACGGACGAGGCGTACCGCGCCTGGCGCCTCCTGGTCCGCCGCTTCGGCACCCCGGCCCCCGGCCCCACCGCCGACCTGGGCCTGCACGTGATGCCGGACCCGCACGGCTGGGCGATGATCCCGTCCTGGGAATGGCACCGGGCGAACGTCGACGCCAAGCGCTCGGCGACGATCCTGCGCGCGGTACGGGTGGCCCGCAGGCTGGAGGAGGCGGCGGCGATGGACCTCCCCGAGGCCCGCGCCCGCCTGGAGCTGATCCCCGGCATCGGCCCCTGGACCTCGGCCGAGACGCTCCAGCGCTCGAACGGGGCGGCGGACGCCGTCACCGTCGGCGACCTCCACCTGCCGGGCATCGTGGGCCACGCGCTCGCGGACAACCGCCACGCGGACGACGAGGAGATGCTCGCGCTGCTCGCCCCGTACGAGGGCCAGCGCCACCGGGCGACGCGCCTGATCCTGCTCTCGGGCCGCACCCCGCCCCGCCGGGCGCCGAGGCTGGCGCCGCGCGACATCGTGCCGCTCTAGGCCCGGCCCGACCACTCCCGACCACCTCGCGGCGCCCCGTACACGCCCTCACCGCACCGGCCCCGGACCCGATGGCGTCCCGTACGAGGGCCGGAGGCCGCCCGCGGCGGGAGCCCGCGCTCGCCGCCCGCCCGGCCGGCGACCGGAACGGCCGGACACGCCCGCCCGGCCGGCGACGGCAACGGCCGGACGGCCCCGCGCGACGCCCCGCTCACCGCACGGTGATGAACGCCTCCGGGTCCCGTGCCGCCCGCTCGCGCGGCGCCTCCGCCGGGTGGCCCACGGCCACCGCGCCCAGCGGGTCCCAGGACTCCGGGAGCTCCAGCACCTCCCGCACCACGGGCCGGCAGAACATCGTCGAGGACACCCACGCCGAGCCGAGCCGCTCGCCCGCCAGCGCCACCAGGAAGTTCTGCACGCCCGCCCCGGCGGCGACCACGAACATCTCGCGCTCCGCGGTGTCGCGGCGCTCGTCCCCGTAGGCGTGGGAGCCGTCCATCACCAGGCACGGCACCACCAGGCACGGCGCGTCGCGCAGCACGTCGCCCCGCCGCACCCGCTTGGCGACGGACTCCTCGCTCTTCCCGTCGCGCCGCAGGTCCGCGATCCAGGCGTCCCGCATCGCGTCGAGCAGCCGGGTCCGCGACGCGGCCGACTCCAGCAGGACGAACCGCCACGGCGTCGTGTGGTGCGGCGCGGGAGCCGTCACGGCCGCCGCGACCGCCCGCCGGACCGCCGACGGGTCCACCGGATCGCCGGTGAACGCGCGCACCGTGCGCCGCAGCGTCACCGCCTCGCGGACCGCCTCCGACGTGCCGAGCCGGAACATGTCGTCGGCCGCGTCCCGCACCAGCGCCCGCGCGCCGGGCCCGTCCTCCCCGGCGGGGCGGACCGTGTGCGCCAGCCCCCGCACCACGGCGACCGGCAGCCCGGCCGCCTTGCCCTTGACCAGGTCCCCGGCCGAGGCCAGCTCGTCGGCCGTGGCCACGACCGTGGCGGAGAGCGGGTTGCCGTACGCGTCCGTCCCCCCGCGCAGGTCGTCCAGCACCCGCACCCCGGCCGCGCCGATCGCGACGTCGGTCAACCCGTTGCGCCAGGGGCGGCCGAAGGTGTCCGTGACGACGACGCCGACCTCCACGCCGAGCGCGTCGCGCAGCCCCCGGCGGATCGCCCGCGCCGAGGCGTCGGGGTCCTCCGGCAGGAGCAGCACGGTCCCGGCGGGGGTGTTCGAGGCGTCGACCCCGGCGGCGGCCATGACCAGCCCCTGCCGGTTCTCCACGATCCGCAGCGCCCCGCGCCGCGCGACGACCCGTACGGTCTCGGCGTCGATCGCCGCCTCCCGGTCGGCGGCCCGCACGACGCGGCCCTCCGCCTTGGAGACGATCTTCGAGGTGACGAGCAGGACGTCCCCGTCGGCCAGACCGGGCTCCGCCGAGGCGATCAGCCCGGCGAGGTCGTCCCCGGCGCGGACCTCGGGCAGCCCGCCCACGGCCCAGACCCGGAAGGCGGGCGCCCCGCCCCCGGACCCGCTCACGCGCGCACCTCTCCGGCGAGCGCCAACGCCTGCCGGGCCATCTCCGCGGTCGCGTCCACGTCCGCCATCATCAGCGGCACCGCCCGGCAGCGGATGCCGGCGCTCTCGACCTCCCCGACCGCACCGGCGTCCACCGTGTCCACCAGCCAGCCGTCGAGCAGCCCGGAACCGTAGTGCCGGGCCACCGCGGCGGCGGTCGCCTCCACGCCCACCGCGGCGAGCACCTTGTCCGCCATGCCGCGCACGGGCGCGCCGCCGACGATGGGGGAGAGGCCGACGACCGGCACGCCCGCCTCGGCGATGGCCTCCCGGATGCCCGGCACGGCGAGGATCGTGCCGATCGACACCACCGGGTTCGACGGCGGGAAGAGGATGACGTCGGCGGAGCCGATGGCCTCCAGCACCCCCGGCGCGGGCGCGGCGCGCTCCGCCCCGACCGGCACGATCGCCCGCGCCGGGACGGAGGCGCGGAGCCTCACCCAGTACTCCTGGAAGTGGATCGCCCGGCTCTCGCCGTCCAGTTCGACGGCGACGTGCGTCTCGACCCGGTCGTCGGACATCGGCAGCAGCCGGACGCCCGGCTGCCAGCGGGCGCACAGCGCCTCGGTGACGGCGCTCAGCGGATAGCCCGCGCCCAGCATCTGCGTACGGACGATGTGGGTCGCGAAGTCGCGGTCGCCGAGCCCGAACCACTCGGGGCCCACCCCGTACGCCGCCAGCTCCTCCTTGACCCGGAAGGTCTCGTCGGACCGTCCCCAGCCCTGCTCCTCGTCGATGCCACCGCCGAGGGTGTACATCACGGTGTCGAGGTCGGGGCAGACCTTCAGCCCGAACAGATGGATGTCATCACCCGTGTTGCCGATCACCGTGATGTCCGCGTCGGGCGCGGCCTGCTTGAGGCCGCGCAGAAAACGGGCACCGCCGATGCCACCGGCCAGAACAACAATGCGCATGGGCAGCAGTTTGTCAGGCGGACACGGCGTCCGCCCCGGTCGGGGCGGCCTGCGAGGCGTGCATCGGCATCTCGGTCAGCCCCGGATAGTAGACGTGCAGACTCACGGCCGGTTCGAGCGAGTCGTTGACCACCTCGTGGACGTAGCCGGGGGCGAAGGCGCGCTCCGCGCCCGCGCGCAGGGTCCGACCGCCCCCGGCGGTGTGCTCGGTCAACTCGCCCTCCAGGACGGTCAGCACGCCGGCGGAGAGGCCGTGGTCGTGGCGTCCGCTGCCCTGCCCCGGAACCCAGCTCAGCAGCCAGACCTCGTAGCCGGGGCCCCGGTGCAGGCGGTGGTACCAGCGGGAGGCGGAGTCGTACCGGACGAGTCCGGCCCACCGCGTGCGGTCGGCCGCGATGGAGCGCGTGAGGCCGACGAACTCGGAGAGGGTGGTGGGGTGTTCGCGGGCGGGGCGCAGGAGGTGGGGGACCTCGAGGAGGTCGCCGGCGATCTGGAGGTCGCTGTCGCTGTTCATGGCTGCGGTGGTTCCTCGGCATGGGGGGTGCGTGCGGGGGAGTCGCGATGAGCGTCGGCGGCTCGCGGGGGAGCTGCCGGGAAGACCCGCGCGGCGGAGCAGGGGAAGAAGGCGCTCGACCGGAGGGGCTACGGGCCGGAGTCGGCCGGATCAGAGCTGGAGCACGAAGGCGTCAACAGCTCGAACAGCAACAGCGGGCCTGGACAGCGCTGCGGAACCCACGGAGGTGGGTGACGCGCGTCGCTGAGGTCGCTGGCATGGGACAAGGAGACCGGTCCGCACCATCCGCTGTCAACTCGGCACCCGAATGGCGGGCGGGGGGTTCATCCCTTTCGGCCCTCGGCGTGCAGAAAGGTTTGCGCACCGATGCGGGCGGACACATGGCGCAGCATCCACGCGTCCAAACCCGTGGGAGAGGTCGTGACCGGACTGTGATCCTGATCGCTTCGGTGATCAAATCGCAACATGGCGCGGCGCTCGATCGTCTGGCCGGGGGAAGACGAAGGAACAGAGGGGCCTGTGGCATATGTCAGGCTTTTGGTGATTTGAACACTTTCTGCGTAGGCTTGGTTCCGCAGAGTGAATCCCTGAGCCAATAGCAGATCCTCGCTTGACTGGCTCGGAGATACACACTTGTAATTTCACTCGTGTCGTGCGGCTGCCACCCGTAGCGGCCGCAACACGGGACGCGAGAGACAGACGAGGGGCGCACATGACCGAGCTGTTCCAGCAACTGCTGGTCGAGGACGCGGACGAGGAACTCGGCTGGCAGGAGCGCGCGCTGTGCGCCCAGACCGACCCGGAGTCCTTCTTTCCGGAGAAGGGGGGCTCCACCCGCGAGGCCAAGAAGGTCTGCCTCGCCTGCGAGGTGCGCTCGGAGTGCCTGGAGTACGCCCTCTCCAACGACGAGCGCTTCGGCATCTGGGGCGGCCTCTCCGAGCGGGAGCGGCGGCGCCTGAAGAAGGCCGCCATCTGAGACCGCCGCGCCACCCGGAGCCCCGCCCGGCCGCGGTGCGCTGAGCACCTGCCCCGGCTCTCCGGCCCCTCTCCGGGCACCGGAGCCTTCTCCGGCCTCTCGGCCTCCCGGAGCCTCCGCCCGCCTTCCGGGCCCTCACCCCTCCTCGGCCCAGTGCCGCGGCCTCCCGGAGCCTCCGCCCGCCTTCCGGGCCCTCACCCCTCCTCGGCCCAGTGCCGCGGCCGCCCGCGACCCCGTCGACGAGGGCGCTCGGCGGCCCCCGCCGACCGCCGCCCCCGCTCTTCCGGAGGCCCCGCGCGCCCCGCGGTCCTCCGTACGCGACCCCGCTCCGGCCCCGCCCCCGCGCGCACGCGAGCGCCTCGCGTGCTGCCGTGGACCTCTCCCGGCACCGGCTCCCGCCCCCGCGCGCACGCGAGCGCCTCCCGCCACCGCCCGGCCCCACCCCGCTCGGGCCCCCGGCCGGTGTCCGTACCGTTAGTGTGGGGCCCCGTCCGAGATGCGCCAACGCCCCGCCGGGGCGCGCGTGTACACCGATGCAGCCACCGGGGGCACGCCCCCGGACCCGGCCGGAGGGCCCGTACCTCGATGTCCGTGCACAGCCACTCCGCGGCGCCGAACACGGCCGCCGCCGCCCCAGAGTTCCCCCGGCACGTCGTCACCGCCGTGCTCGTCTCCCACGACGGCGCCCGCTGGCTGCCCGACGTGCTGGCCGGGCTGCTCGGGCAGGAACGCCCCGTACAGAACGCCGTCGCCGCCGACACCGGCAGCGCCGACGACTCCGCCCGGCTGGTCGCCGAAGCGCTCGGCGGCGAACGCGTCCTGCACCTCGCGCGCCGCACGGGCTTCGGCACGGCCGTCGAGGAAGCGGTGCGCACGGCCGGCGCCCTGACCCCGGAGGACCTGCCCTACCTCAAGCGCCCCAGCGCCTGGGACCCCGTCAACCGGACCTGGGCGGACGAGAACTACGACCTGCCGGAGCTGCCGCACGGCGAACCGGTCCAGTGGCTCTGGCTGCTGCACGACGACTCCGCACCCGAGCCCGACGCGCTCGCCGCGATGCTGCGCGTCGTGGACGCCGACCGGCACGCCGCGATCGTCGGGCCCAAGCTGCGCGGCTGGTACGACCGCAAGCAACTCCTCGAAGTCGGCGTCTCCATCGCCAACAGCGGACGCCGCTGGACCGGCCTGGACCGCCGCGAGCAGGACCAGGGCCAGCACGACCAGGTCCGCACCGTCCTGTCCGTCTCCTCCGCCGGAATGCTCATCCGCCGCGACGTCTACGAGGAGCTGGGCGGCTTCGACCGCAGCCTCCCGCTGATGCGCGACGACGTGGACCTGTGCTGGCGCGCCCACCTCGCCGGACACCGCGTCCTCGTCGCCCCGGACGCCGTCCTGCGGCACGCCGAGGCGTCCGCCCGCGAGCGCCGCCCCATCGACTGCGCGGGCCGCTCGGTCGTCGGCCCCCACCGCGTCGACAAGGCGGGCGCGGCCTACACCATGCTCGTCAACGCCCGCGCCAAGGCCCTGCCCTGGGTGCTGCTGCGGCTCGTCGTCGGCACCCTGCTGCGCACCCTCGCCTACCTCGTCGGCAAGGTCCCCGGCCAGGCCCTCGACGAGGTCACCGGCCTCCTCGGCACCCTGCTGCGCCCCGGCCGCATCCTCGCCGCCCGCCGCGAGCGGGGGAAGGGCGCCGTGGACGCGGCCGAACTGCGCGCCCTGTTCCCGCCGCCCGGCGCGACCGTCCGGGCCACCATCGAACAGGTCGCCGGCGACTTCGGCGGCGGAGCGGACGCCGACGCCGGCGGCTCGCGGCACGGCGCCGTCGAGTCCGGTCCCGGCGGCGACGACGCCGACTTCCTCGAAGTCGACCAGTTCGCCCGCCTCAAGCGCATCGGCCGCAAGCCCGGACCGGTCCTCTTCGCCCTGCTGCTCGTCGTCTCCCTGGTCGCCTGCCGCAACCTCTTCAGCGGCGGCGCGCTCGCGGGCGGCGCGCTGCTGCCCGCCCCCGACGACGTCGGCGCGCTCTGGGGGCGGTACGCCGACGCCTGGCACACCGTCGGAACCGGCTCCACCCAGACCGCCCCGCCCTACCTCGCCCTGCTCGCCGCGTTCTCGGGCCTCCTCTTCGGCTCCACCGGCTTCGCCGTGAGCCTGCTGCTGGTCTGCTCGATCCCGCTGGCCGGACTCACCGCCTACTTCGCCACCCGGCCGCTGCTCCCGTCCCGGCTGCTGCGCGCCTGGGCGAGCATCGCGTACGCCTTCCTGCCCGCCGCGACCGGCGCCCTGGCCACCGGCCGCGTCGGCACCGCCGTCCTCCTCGTCCTGCTCCCGCTGATCGCCCGCGCCGGCGTCGCCGCCCACGGGCTGCGCGCCGACAGCGCGGCGGGGGAGCGCGGCAGTTGGCGCGCCACCTGGGCGTACACGCTGCTGCTGACCGTCACCACGGCGTTCACCCCGGTCGTCTGGCCGCTCGCCGTCGTCCTCGGCCTCGGCGTGCTCGTGCTGCGCCGCCGCGACATCGCGGCGTACGGGCTCCGCTTCGTCGCCGCCGTCGCCACCCCGATCCTCGCCCTCGCCCCCTGGTCGCTCACGCTCCTGACGGACCCGGCCGCCTTCCTGCGGGAAGCGGGCCTGGACACCGGTACGGGCACGGCCTCCGCCCTCGACCTGCTCGGCATCGACCCCGGCGGTCCGGGCGCCGCGGGCAGCGTCCTGCTGCTCGGCATCGTGCTGGCCGCGCTCGCCGCCCTGCTGCGCGGGGACCGGCAGACCGCCGTCCGCGCCGCGTGGGCGGTCGCCCTCGTCGGCCTGCTCTGCGCGGTCCTCGCCAACGGATCGGCCTGGGCGGGCCCGGCCACCCTCGTCTACGGCGCGGCGCTGATCGCCGCCGCCCTGGTGGGCGCGGACGGAGCCCGCATCCGGGTCGCCGAGCAGAGCTTCGGCTGGCGGCAGCCCGTCGCCGTGCTCATCGCGCTGGCCGCCGGCGCCGCCCCCGTGCTGGCCGCGGTCGGCTGGATGATCGGCGGCGCGGACGGCCCCCTGGAGCGCCGCGACCCCGTACAGGTGCCCGCGTTCGTCGCGGAGGAGAGCACCACCCGCGACCAGCCGCGCACCCTCGTCCTCGGCGGCACGTCGTCCGACTCCGTGGCGTACACCCTCCTCCGCGGCTCCGGCGCGCGGCTCGGCGACGGCGAACTGACCGAGGCGGGCGGGACCGACAGCCACCTCGACGAGGTCGTCGCCAACCTGGTCGCCGGCTCCGGCGCGGACCAGGGCGGCCAACTGGGCGGGTTCGCGATCCGCTACGTCCTCGTACGCGACGGCGCGCCGCGCGAGGTGAGCCGGGTCCTGGACGCGACCCCCGGCCTCAGCCGCCTCAGCCAGCTCGACGGCAGCGCCCTGTGGCGGGTGGACCGCCAGGTCGCCCGCGTCATGATCGCCCCGGCGTCCGGCGAGGGCGACCACCTCCCCGTCGGCTCCGGGCCCGTCGAGGCCCACACCGAGATCCCGGCCGGGAAGGCGGGCCGCGTGCTGCGGATCGCCGACCGGGCCGATCCGGGCTGGCAGGCCGCCCTGGACGGCGAACCGCTGACCCCCAGGACGGTCGACGGCTGGGCCCAGGGGTTCGAACTGCCCGCCGGCGGCGGCCGCCTGGACCTCACGTACAAGACCCCGATCACGCACACCGCCTGGATCTGGGCGCAGGTCGCGATCGCCGTCCTCATGGTGATCATGGCGCTGCCCGGCCGCCGCCGGGAGATCGACGACGACCTCCCCGAGGAGTCGCCCGCCCCGGCCGCCGAGCCGGTCGACGGCGAGGGCCGCCGCGCCCGCAGGCTCCGCGCCGCCGCCCGGGCCGAGGCGACCGCCTCCGCCGGGGCGGCCGGGGACGCGCCCCCGGCGGAGGCCCCCGGAGCCGAGGGGTACGCCGCTGCCGGCCACGGTCCCGACGGCTACGACGGCGCGCCCGCCCACGCGGAGGCCGTCCCGGACGCCGCCCCGGCGCCGGGGGAGTACATCCCCGCGCAGCAGGCCGCCGACCCGTACGGCGCGAGCCCCGCGCCCGACCCGCAGGAGGCCACCGGCGGCTACGCGGCGGTCCCGCAGCAGCAGTACGGCGAGTGGGACGGGCAGCAGTACCAGGGCGCCGACCCGTACACGGCGTACCAGCCCGACCCGTACGCCCAGCAGCAACAGCAGCAGGGCGCGGAGTACCAGGGGTACGGCGACCAGGGCGGTTACGGCGTCCAGGACCCGTACGGCCGGCCGTACGCCCAGCAGGGCGGCTACGACGCGTACGGCCAGTACACCGGGGAGCCGTACCCCGAGCAGCCCCCGCACGCCGCTCCCGACCAGCAGGCCCGGAACGGCGAACACCCCGACCACCCGGCTCCGGGCCAGGCCCCGTGGCAGTCCGGCAACGCAACGCGAGGCGAGTCCGAGTGAAGTCCACCCACCTGTCCCTCATCGCCGCCACCGTCGCCCTGGCCGCCATCACCGGCTTCGCCACGGTCACCGCGTCGGACGGCGGCCCGGCCGCGGCCACCGGGGCGTCGGGCACGGCGACCGCCTCGCTGATGCCGGTCGAACGCTCCAGCCTGGTCTGCCCGGCGCCCAGCGGCTCCGACCTCGCCGAGACGCAGTACACCGCGTTCACCCCGGCGGGGAAGGGCGGCGACGGCGAGGCGACCGCCGAGCTGAAGCCGGCCCTGCCGGTCGTGGACGACGAGGACGCGACCGACCCCAAGAAGGCCGCGAAGGCCGAGGCAGCCGCCAAGAAGGCCAGGGCGGAGGCCGACAAGCCCTTCCTCGCCGTGACGGAACCGGGCAAGCCGGTCGTCGCCGAGGCGGACGGCTCCGGCGCCCCGGCCCTCGTCGGCACGGCCACCGGCCGACTGGCCCCCGGCTGGAGCGCCCAGCAGACCACCGAGATCACCGCGGGCGGTTCGCGCGGCCTCCTCGGGGTCACCTGCACCGCCCCCGACACGGACTTCTGGCTGCCGGGCGCGAGCACCGCGAAGTCCCGCCGGGACTACATCCACCTCACCAACCCCGACGACGCCGCCGCCGTGGCCGACATCGCGCTGTACGGCCCCGAGGGCGCGCTGAAGTCCGAGGTGGCCGACGGCATCACCGTGCCCCCCCGCTCCGGCGTTGCCCTCCTGCTGTCCACCCTCACCGCCGAGGCCGTCGACCAGGTGACCGCGCACGTCACCACCCGATCCGGCCGGATCGGGGCGGTCGTCATGAGCGCCGACGACACCGCCGGCGGCGACTGGATCACCGCCGCCGGGAATCCGTCCGCCTCCCTCGTCCTGCCCGGCATCCCGGCCGACGCCACCTCCGTGCAGCTGGTGGCCTTCGCGCCCGGCGAGAACGACGCCGACGTGAAGATCCGGCTCATGGGGAAGAACGCGACGTTCGCCCCGGCCGGCAACGACGCCCTGCACATCAAGTCCTCGATGACCGCGGCCGTCGACCTCAAGAACGTCACCCGCGGCGAGCCGGGCTCCCTGCTGCTGACCCCCGCGCAGAAGAACCGGGCGACGCCGATCGTGGCCGCGCTGCGGGTGGTCCGCGGCACCGGCGCCAAACAGGAGATCGCCTACATCCCGGCCACCGGCCCGGTCGGCGCCCGCGCGACCGTCGCGGACAACCGGGCCAAGGGCTCCACGCTGTCCCTGACCGCCCCCGGCGCCACGGCTCGGGTGAAGGTCACCGCGTCGGCGGGCAGCGGCGGCGGTGAACCGGCCGTGGAGACGTACACGGTCAAGGCCGGCACCACCCTCGCCGTCACGCCCCCGGCCCCCGCCGGCCTCAAGGGCGCGTACGCGCTGACCGTCGAGACGACCTCGGGCGGCCCGGTCCACGCGTCGCGCTCGCTGACCCGCACCGGGGGCGGCGTCCCGATGTTCACCGTGCAGACCCTCGCCGACGACGGCGGCACGGTCGAGGTCCGCCCGGCCCGCCAGGACCTCTCGGTCCTGGACGACTGAGCCGCGAGCGGCCGGCCCTCAGTCCTGGCCGTACCGGGGGTCCACCGACTCCGGCGACAGCCCCAGCAGCTCGGCGACCTGCTCGACCACGACCTCGTGCACGAGCAGGGCGCGCTCGTCGCGGCTCTTGGCGCGCAGCTCGACGGGGCGCCGGTAGACGACGATCTGCGCGGGCCGCCCCCTGGTCGCGGAGACGGCGCCGCCCAGCGGAACGTGCTCCTCCAGCGCGTCGGGCACGTCCAGGACGACGAAGTCCACCTCGGCCAACTGCGGCCAGCGCCGCTCCAGCCGCTCCACCGAGTCCTGGACCAGATCGCGGAAGACCTCGCTCCGACTGACCGACAACGGCACCTGCGGCGGCGCGACCGGCCCGCGCATACCGCGGCCGTGCCGGTCACGGCGGCGGGGGCGCGGCTCGAACGGCTGGGAGGGTACGGGGCTGTCCATCACCGACGCAGCGTAACGCTCCGACGGCCGGGTCGACCGCGAGGAGACCGCCCCCGGCGGGGACCGGCGAGGCGGCGCGAACAGCCGCCTCCGGCGGCAGAGGAACGCACGGCGCTCCGGCAGCCGTTCCCGATGTCCGCAGATGAACATTCCGGCCAAGCTTGCGCCCTTTTCAGACCCCCCGCCCGATCGCTGACGGCCCGTCCGGCTCCGCGTCCGCCCCCCGCCCGCCACCGGCCGACCCGCCCCCCGCCCCCTCTCCCGCGTCGCCGCGCAGGTCAGGGCGGCCGCCTCGGGGAGGGCTGTGCCACAGGTCACAGGGCGACACGGTGGAGCGACCCGAGGGGGAGTCGTCGCAGCCCGCTCAAGAGTGCGGTACCGTCCAACATCGTGAGCCCTGTACGTCGCTGTTCGCGCACCGCGTGCGGCCGCCCTGCCGTCGCGACACTGACGTACGTCTATGCCGACTCGACCGCGGTCCTCGGCCCGCTCGCCACCTACGCCGAGCCCCACTGCTACGACCTCTGTGCCGAGCACAGTGAGCGGCTGACCGCGCCCCGCGGCTGGGAGGTCGTCCGCCTCAGCGACGGCTCCGCCCCGGCGCACCCCAGCGGCGACGACCTCGAAGCCCTGGCCAACGCGGTCCGGGAAGCGGCCCGCCCCCCCGACCGGAGCCAGGAGGGCGCCGGACGCGGCCCCCGCGCCGCCGACCCGGTCGAGGTGGTCCGCCGGGGCCATCTGCGGGTGCTGCGCTCACCCGACTCCTGAGCCCCCGCGCGGCCCGGTAGTTTGGGCGGTCCGCAAAGACCCCCAGGAGGACCGGCCGTGGTTGCTGATCTGTCGCAGCTCGTGAAGGCGTACGACGTGCGCGGAGTGGTGCCCGACCAGTGGGACGAGTCGCTGGCCGAACTCTTCGGAGCCGCGTTCGTCCAGGTCACGGCCGCCGACGCGATCGTGATCGGTCATGACATGCGCCCCACCTCGCCGGGGCTCTCCGCCGCGTTCGCGCGCGGCGCGGCGGCGAGGGGCGCGGACGTCACGCTCATCGGGCTCTGCTCCACGGACCAGCTCTACTACGCCTCCGGCGCGCTGGACCTGCCCGGAGCCATGTTCACCGCCTCGCACAACCCGGCGCGCTACAACGGCATCAAGATGTGCCGGGCCGGAGCCGCCCCGGTCGGCCAGGACACCGGACTCGCGGAGATCCGCACCCTGGTCGAGCAGTGGTCGCGGCACGGCGCCCCGTCCCCGGCCGCCGCCCCCGGCACGATCACCGAACGCGACACCCTCGCCGACTACGCCGCCCACCTCCTGGGCCTGGTCGACCTGGCGGCGATCCGGCCCCTCAAGGTCGTCGTGGACGCGGGCAACGGCATGGGCGGCCACACCGTCCCCACCGTCTTCGCCGGCCTCCCGCTCGACCTCGTCCCCCTCTACTTCGAGCTGGACGGCACCTTCCCCCACCACGAGGCCAACCCCCTCGACCCGAAGAACATCGTCGACCTCCAGGCCCGCGTCCTCGCCGAGGGCGCCGACCTCGGCCTCGCCTTCGACGGCGACGCCGACCGCTGCTTCGTCGTCGACGAGCGGGGCGCCGGCGTCTCCCCGTCCGCCATCACCGCCCTGGTCGCCGCCCGCGAACTGGCCCGCAACGGAGGCCGTGGCACCGTCATCCACAACCTGATCACCTCCCGGTCCGTCCCCGAGGTGGTCCGCGAGCACGGCGGCACCCCCGTCCGCACGCGGGTCGGCCACTCCTTCATCAAGACGGAGATGGCCGAGCACGGCGCGATCTTCGGCGGCGAGCACTCGGCGCACTACTACTTCCGCGACTTCTGGAACGCCGACACCGGAATGCTCGCCGCCCTCCACGTCCTCGCCGCGCTCGGCGGCCAGGACCGCCCGCTCTCGGCACTCGTCGCCCAGTACGACCGGTACGCCGGCTCCGGCGAGATCAACTCCACCGTCGCCGACCAGACCGCCAGCCTGGCCCTGGTCAAGAAGGTCTACGGCATCCGCGACGACGTCGCCCTCGACGAACTGGACGGCCTCACCGTCACCGCCGCCGACTGGTGGTTCAACCTCCGCGCGTCCAACACCGAACCCCTGCTGCGCCTGAACGTCGAAGCGGGGGACGAGCAGACGATGGCCTCGATGCGCGACGAGGTGCTGGCCCTCATCCGCACCGGCTCCTCCGGGGCCTGACGCCTGGGCGCTGCGGGGTTTGGCGCCTGGGCGCTCCCGGGTTCGACGCCCAGCCGTTCCGGAGCTCGATGCCCGGCCACTGCGGGGCTTGACGCTTGGCCGTTCCGGAGCTCGATGCCTGGGCGTTCCGGGGCTTGATCCCTGGTTGCTCCGGGGCCTGACGCTGGGTGCTCCGGGGTTCGACGCCCGGCCGCTGCGGGGCTTGATGCCCGGCCGTTCCGGAGCCTGATGTCTGGCGGTTCCGGAGCTTGAAGCCCGGCCGCCGTGGGTTGGACGCCTGGCCGCTCCGGAGCCCGATGCCCGGCCGCTCCGGGGCCTGATGCCCGGCCGCTCCGGGCCTGACGCCCGGAGGCCCCGGAGCCTGATGTCTGGCGGTTCCGGAGCTTGAAGCCCGGCCGCCGTGGGTTGGACGCCTGGCCGCTCCGGAGCCCGATGCCCGGCCGCTCCGGGGCCTGATGCCCGGCCGCTCCGGGCCTGACGCCCGGAGGCCCCGGAGCTTGACGTCCGGCCGCCGCCCCGCGCCCCCGCCGGGCCGCAGGACGGGGCTCCCGCCTCTTTCCGGGCCGTGCCGCGCCCCCGCGGCCCCGACGGTAGGCTGACGACGCCTGATCCACGCGGATCGGAAACCGCATGTTCGAAGGGACCCGCCCCATGCCGCTCGAAGCCGGCCTCCTGGAGATCCTGGCCTGCCCGGCCTGCCACTCCCCGCTCGACGACCGCTCGTCGGCCGACAGCCCGGAGCTGGTCTGCACCGGCGCCGACTGCGGCCTGGCCTACCCGGTGCGCGACGGCATCCCGGTCCTGCTCGTCGACGAGGCCCGCCGCCCCGCCTGACCAGAGCGACGCGGGCCCCGCGCCGACGGCGTACGCCGACCGGGCCGGCCGGCCCGACCCGAGGCGCGGCACCCCACCCGGCGCCCCCGCCCGGCCCCCGTACACGCAGCCCCGCCCCACCCGGTATCGGAGGCCCACCGCCATGCTCGACGAGTCCCTGCTCGACGCCCCGGAAGCCCTCGCCCGAGCCGACCGCCGCGATCTGCTCCGCGGGGCCGCCGAGGCGGGCGCGCGGGTACGCGCCGCCGTCCGGCACGCCGCCGAGGCGGGCGTCGACAGCCTGGCCCCCGAGGGCCGGCCCCGAGCCGTCCTGGTCGCGGGCCCCAAGACCGCCGCCCTCGGCGTCGCGGACCTGATCGGCGCGCTGGCGGGCGCGGCCGCCCCCGTCGCACGCATCCGCCCCACGGGCGTCGCCCCGGCCGGCGGCGCGCTGCGCTGGACCCTGCCCGGCTGGGCCGGAGCCGTCGACCTCCTCCTCATCGTGACGGCCGACGGCTCCGAACCGGGCCTCGCCCTGCTCGCCGAACAGGCCTACCGCCGCGGCTGCACCGTCGTCGCCGTCGCCCCCGCCCGCTCACCGCTGCGCGAGGCGGTCGACGGGGCGCACGGCCTAGTCGTCCCGATGGCGGCGGCCCCGCACGGGGAGTACGACGCCGAGACCTCGTCGGCGGGACCGGGCACCCTGTGGGCGCTGCTCACGCCCCTGCTGGTCCTCCTGGACCGGGTGGGCCTGGTGACCGCCCCCGCCGAGGAGCTCCAGAAGGCGGCGGACCGCCTGGACCGCACCGCGGAGCGCTGCGGCCCGGCCGTCGCCACGTACAACAACCCCGCCAAGACGCTCGCCGCCGAACTCGCGGACAGCCTGCCGCTGCTGTGGACGGAGGGCGACGCCGCGGGCCCGGTGGGCCGCCGCTTCGCCGCCGTACTCGCCGAACTCGCCGGCCGCCCCGCGCTCGCCGCCGAGCTGCCCGAGGCCCTGACCGCCCACGGCACCCTCCTGGCCGGGGACTTCGCCGCCGGCGCGGACCCCGACGACTTCTTCCGCGACCGGGTCGACGAGGGCGAGACCCTGCGGGCCCGCGTCGTCCTCCTCCGCGACCGTCCGGCGGGCGGCCTCAGCGCCTACCCGGCCGCCCGCGAACTGGCGCTCGGCCACGACGCCCCCGTCAGCGAACTGGAACCGGACGACGGCGGCGACCTGGAATGCCTCGCCGAGCTGCTGGCGATCACCGAGTTCGCCGCGGTCTACCTGTCGCTGGCCTCCACCCCGCAGGGCTGAGACCCGCCAGACCCCGCACGGTGTGCGGCCCCGGCCCCGAGGGCACCACCGCACGGCACCCCCACGCCACGCCCGCTCCACCCGGCGGCAACCCGCCGCAGGCAACCTGACCCGGAAAACCGGGCCGACCCGGCGACCCCGCCCCCCGGCCCGCGACGACCGCACCACCCGAGGACGAATCCATGGACCGGCTGTCCAACACCGTGCGCCCCTACGCCTGGGGCTCCACCACGGCCATCCCCGCCCTGCTCGGCACCCCGCCGACCGGCGAACCGCAGGCCGAGATGTGGATGGGCGCCCACCCCGGCGCCCCCTCGCGCATCACCCGCACCACCGCGAGCGGCGCGACGGAGCAGCCCCTCGACGCGGTCATCGCCGCCGACCCGGAAGGCGAACTGGGCGCCGCGGCGGCCGCCCGCTTCGGCCCCCGCCTGCCCTTCCTGCTCAAGCTCCTCGCCGCCGGCGCCCCCCTCTCCCTCCAGGTCCACCCGAACCTGGACCAGGCCCGCGCCGGCTTCGCGGACGAGGAGGCCCGCGGCGTCCCCCTGGACGCCCCCCACCGCACGTACAAGGACGCCAACCACAAGCCCGAACTGATCTGCGCCCTCACCCCCTTCGAGGGGCTGTGCGGCTTCCGCCGGCCCACCGAGGCGGCGGACGCGATGGAGGCGCTCGGAGTCGACTCCCTCAAGCCGTACGTCGACCTCCTGCGCGCCCACCCCGAGGAGGCCGCCCTGCGCGAGACCCTCACGGCGATCCTCGGCGCCGACCGGGCGGAGATGGCGTCGGCCGTCGAGGAGGCCGCCGCCGCGGCCGAACGCCTCGGCGGCGACCACGCCCCGTACGCCCGCATCGCCCACCACTTCCCCGGCGACCCCGGCGTCCTGGCGGCCATGCTGCTGAACCACGTACGACTCCAGCCGGGCGAGGCCCTGTTCCTCGGCGCGGGCGTCCCGCACGCCTACCTCGACGGCCTCGGCGTCGAGATCATGGCCAACTCGGACAACGTGCTGCGCTGCGGCCTGACCCCCAAGCACATCGACGTCCCCGAACTCCTGCGGGTCGTCCGCTTCGAGCCCACCGAGCCCGGCGTGCTGCGCCCCGAGGCCGACCCCTCGGGCGAGGAGCGGTACGAGACCCCCGTCGACGAGTTCGCCCTGTCCCGCTACACCCTCGCCGCCGGGGCCGCGTCCGCCGAGCTGACCGCCGGCGCACCGCAGATCCTGCTCTGCACCGCCGGGGCCGTCCGGATCGGCGGGAGCGAGCTGCGACCGGGGGAGTCGGTCTTCGTACCGGCGGGCGAGCGCGTGGAAGCCGCCGGAGCGGGCACCCTCTTCCGGGCCACCGTGGCGGCCTGACCCCCGCCCGCCGCCCGTACGCCCCCGGCGGCTGCAACAATGTGCCGCCGTACCACCGGCGGCACACGCCGCGCACCGACGAAGGGATACCACGCACCTATGAGCGCGTCAGGCGGAACCAAGGCGATCGTGGCGGCACTCGTCGCCAACCTCTCGATCGCCGTGGCCAAATTCGTAGCGTTCCTCTTCAGTGGTTCCTCGTCGATGCTCGCGGAGAGCGTGCACTCGCTCGCCGACTCGGGCAACCAGGGGCTGCTGCTGGTCGGCGGCAAGAAGGCGCAGCGCGAAGCCACCCCCCAGCACCCCTTCGGCTACGGGCGCGAGCGCTACATCTACGCCTTCCTCGTCTCGATCGTCCTCTTCTCGGTCGGCGGCATGTTCGCCGTCTACGAGGGCTACGAGAAGATCAAGCACCCGCACGAGATCGAGGCCTGGTACTGGCCGGTCGGCGTCCTGGTCTTCGCGATCATCGCGGAGGTCTTCTCCTTCCGTACGGCGATCAAGGAGTCCAACCAGACGCGCGGCAACCTCTCCTGGACGCAGTTCGTCCGCCGCGCCAAGGCCCCGGAGCTCCCGGTCGTCCTCCTGGAGGACCTCGGCGCCCTCGTCGGCCTGGTCCTCGCGCTCGGGGGCGTCGGCCTCGCCCTCGCCACCGGCAACGGCGTCTGGGACGGCATCGGCACCCTCTGCATCGGCATCCTGCTGATCGCCATCGCGATCATCCTCGCCGCCGAGACGAAGTCCCTCCTGCTCGGCGAGTCCGCCGGCGTCGAGGACGTCGAGAAGATCAAGGCGGCCGTGGTCGACGGCGACACCGTCACGCGCATCATCCACATGCGCACCCTCCACCTCGGCCCGGAGGAACTGCTGGTCGCCGCCAAGATCGCGGTCCAGCACGACGACACCGCCGCCGAGGTCGCCCGCGCCATCGACGCCGCCGAGACCCGCATCCGCGACGCCGTGCCGATCGCCCGCGTCATCTACCTGGAGCCCGACATCGACCACGCCGCGGCCCCGAAGGGTTCCGGCCACTGACCCGCCGCACACCGGCCCCGAACGGCCCGGTGACCCCTCACACATGCCCGGTGCGACGAACGGGCTGGGGGTCACTGGGCCGTTCGGTGTAGATTCGGATACGCATACAGACGTCGCTGCTGATGGCGGTCGACCGGCACCGGAAGCGGGCCGGGCGAGGGACAGAGGGCCTCCGACGGACTGCACTGCGAGCGCTCGGGCACTCGTGTGCCCCCGCCACCGCAGAGTCCGCCCAGCCCACCCTCGACCCATCACGAGGAGCAGCCCGTCATGACGACGCTCACCCCCGGCCAGGACTTCAAGGTCGCCGACCTCTCCCTCGCCGTTTTCGGGCGCAAGGAGATCACGCTCGCCGAGCACGAGATGCCCGGCCTGATGTCGATCCGCAGGGAGTACGCGGCGGCCCAGCCGCTGGCCGGAGCCCGGATCACCGGTTCGCTGCACATGACGGTGCAGACGGCCGTGCTGATCGAGACGCTGGTCGCGCTCGGCGCGGAGGTCCGCTGGGCCTCCTGCAACATCTTCTCCACCCAGGACCACGCCGCCGCCGCCATCGCGGTCGGCCCGGAGGGCACCCCGGAGTCCCCCGCGGGCGTCCCCGTCTTCGCCTGGAAGGGCGAGACGCTCGAAGAGTACTGGTGGTGCACGGAGCAGGCGCTGACCTGGCCGAACACCCCGACCGGCGGCCCCAACATGATCCTCGACGACGGGGGCGACGCGACGCTCCTGGTGCACAAGGGCGTCGAGTTCGAGAAGGCGGGCGCGGTCCCCGACCCGTCGACGGCCGACAGCGAGGAGTACGCGCACATCCTCACGCTGCTCACCCGCACGCTGGGCGAGACGCCGCAGAAGTGGACGCAGCTCGCGTCGGAGATCCGCGGGGTCACCGAGGAGACCACGACCGGTGTGCACCGCCTGTACGAGATGCACCGTGACGGGACCCTCCTGTTCCCCGCGATCAACGTGAACGACGCGGTGACGAAGTCGAAGTTCGACAACAAGTACGGCTGCCGCCACTCCCTCATCGACGGCATCAACCGCGCCACCGACGTCCTCATCGGCGGCAAGACCGCCGTGGTGTGCGGTTACGGCGACGTCGGCAAGGGCTGCGCGGAGTCGCTGCGCGGCCAGGGCGCCCGTGTGATCATCACGGAGATCGACCCGATCTGCGCGCTCCAGGCGGCGATGGACGGCTACCAGGTCGCCACGCTGGACGACGTGGTCGAGCAGGCCGACATCTTCATCACCACGACGGGCAACAAGGACATCATCATGGCCTCGGACATGGCCCGGATGAAGCACCAGGCCATCGTGGGCAACATCGGCCACTTCGACAACGAGATCGACATGGCCGGCCTCGCCGCCATCGAGGGCATCGTGAAGGACGAGGTCAAGCCGCAGGTCCACACCTGGACCTTCCCCGACGGCAAGGTCCTGATCGTGCTGTCCGAGGGCCGCCTGCTGAACCTGGGCAACGCCACGGGCCACCCGTCGTTCGTGATGTCCAACAGCTTCGCCGACCAGACGCTGGCGCAGATCGAGCTGTACACGAAGCCGAGCGAGTACCCGACCGACGTGTACGTGCTGCCGAAGCACCTGGACGAGAAGGTCGCCCGCCTCCACCTCGACGCCCTGGGCGTCAAGCTCACCACGCTCCGCCCCGAGCAGGCGGCGTACATCGGCGTGCAGGTCGAGGGTCCGTACAAGCCCGACCACTACCGCTACTGACCCGCCCCGGCGTTCGGGAGGCCGGCCTCCCGAACGCCTAACGGCGTCACCGCCCTCAGCGGCAGATCCGACCGCAGGCCCCCGCACCCCCGTGCCGGGGGCCTGCTGCCGTCACCGCTCCCGCAGAGCCCGAGGAACCCGAAGGACCCCATGCCCCGCGGCAGGTATTCGCTCCACGACCTCCACGATCACACCCCCCTCGGTGAAGAGCACTTCCACTGCGCCCCCGGCCCCTCCGGCTGGCGCTACGTCGCGCAGACCACGTCCCCCTCGGGCGACCGCCTCGGCTCCGTCGACCTCGCCCTGGACGAGCTGGGCCGCCCCGTCCGCCTCGAACTGCACCGCGCGAGCTGGCAGGTCCGGGGCGCCGCCCTGAACGGCGTCACCTGGGTCCGGACCGACCCGACCGGCGCCGACGCCACCGAAGGCAACGTCCGCGCCCACGCCTTCGCCGGCACATCCCCCGCGTTCCTCGTCGCCATGACCCGCCTCCTGCGTCTCACCCCCGCTTCCCCCACGACCCGCGTCCGCGTGGTCACCTTCACGGACCCGGTCCTCGCGCCCCGGACCGCGGATCAGTCCTGGGCTCTGGTGAACAGTGAAGCGCACCCCACTGACAACGGCCCCCTGACGGTGGACGAGTACCAGGTCAGCGCCCTGGACACCGGTGAGCGGCACACCGTTCACCTCGCCGGCGACGTGGTCCTCGCCGCCCCCGGCATCGAGCTGGAGCACGTGGACTCGCCCCCGTCGCCCCGCACCTTCGGCTCCCCGGCCCCGGACAGCGGGCCGGCCGAGGCCCCCTGACGCCCGGCCGGGGACCCCGGCCAGGAACGCCCAGTCAGGAACGCGCTCAGCCGGGGCGCTCAGCCGGGCGGCGCGAACCCCGAGGGAGCGCCCCCGCGCCCCCGCTCCGGAGCACCGGCGGCCCCCGACCCCGACGACCACCCGGCGGACACGGACGGGGTGGACGGGGTGGACGGCCGAGCCCCCTCCGCGCGCCCGGAGGCGAGGACGCGCCGCGCGTCCCGCGCCTGGCGCTCATGGACCACCGCCGCCAGGAACGCGGCCGCCGGGACGCCCGGCGGCGCGGCCGCCCCCGTCCGCGCCACCAACTCCCCGGCCAGGCGTTCCGCGATCGCCCGGCCCGCGCCGGGGTCGAGCTGCTGCATCCGCGTCAGGTATTGGCGGATCGCGAGCCAGAGGCCGTCCGGCACCGCCGACAGGTCCAACCGTGAGAACCGGCCGACCAACCAGGGCGGGGGAGGCGGCACGGCCACGGCCTGCCCAGCGGTCGTGACCCGTTCCCGGACGACGAGCGTCCCGGCGAACACGTCACCGAGCCGCCGCCCCCGCGCCGACACCAGGGAGGCGATGGAGGCCACGGCGCCGAACGTCATCAGGATCTCGACGACGCCCATGGCCCCGCGGACGAGCGCGTGCCGGAACCGGATCGGCCCGCCGTCGTCCCGCACCACACGCAGCCCGCAGGCCAGCTTCCCCAGCGAACGGCCGTGGCTCAGCGTCTCCACGGCGACCGGCCCGCCGACCAGCACCAGAAGGAAGCACGCGACCGCGAGCGCCGCCGACGCCGCCTCGTCCAAAGACGCGGAGGCCAGGGCCAGAACGAACGAGACCAGCATGAAGACGGTCAGGGTCACCGCCAGGTCGATCACCGCCGCCAGGGTCCGGCTCGGCAGCCTCGCCGGCCGCAGCCCCAGCACGACCGCGTCCCCGGTCACCAGTTCCGTCATCGGACCCCGCCCTTCGCCGACCTTCTCCGCCCCAGCCGGGCCCAGTCTGCCAAGCTGACCGCCAGCGCGCCGCAGTAGTACGGACCCGTACGCACCCATGCCTGGAGCATCAGCCGCCCATGGACCTCGACGTCTTCGTCACCGCCCACCGCACGGAGTGGGACCGTCTCGACCACCTGCTGCGCCGAGGGCGCCGTCTCACCGGTGCGGAAGCGGACGAACTGGTCGTCCTCTACCAACGCACGGCGACGCACCTCTCCCTGATCCGGTCCAGCGCCCCCGACCCCTTCGTCACCGCCCGACTCACCCAGCTCGTGGCCCGCGCCCGGTCGACGGTGACCGGCGCCCGCAAGGCCTCCTGGCGCGACGCGACCCGCTTCCTCACCGCCGGGTTCCCCGCGGCGGTCTACCGCTCGCGCCACTGGTGGGTCCCCACCGCCGTGCTGTCGATCGCGGTGGCGGCGCTCATGGGCTGGTGGATCGGCACGCATCCCGAGGTCCAGGCCGCGATAGCCGCCCCGGACGACCTGCGGAGCATGACCCGGCCGGGCGGCGAGTACGAGACGTACTACTCGAGCCACCCGGCCGCGTCGTTCGCCGCGCAGGTATGGACGAACAACGCACAGGCCGCCGCGGTGTGCCTGGTCCTGGGCGCGTTCCTCTGCCTGCCGGTCGTCTGGATCCTCTTCGTCAACATGCTGAACCTCGCCGTCGGCATCGGCCTGATGTCCTCGGCCGGCCGCCTGGACGTCTTCCTCGGTCTGGTCCTCCCGCACGGCCTCCTCGAACTCACCGCGGTGTTCGTGGCGGCCGGCACCGGCCTCCGCCTCGGCTGGACCGTGATCGATCCGGGCCCCCTCTCCCGCAGGACCGCCCTGGCCCAGCAGGGCCGCGCCGCACTGGGCATGGCGATCGGCCTGGCCGTGGTCCTGTTCGTCTCCGGGCTCATCGAGGGCTTCGTGACCCCCTCGGGCCTCCCGACCTGGGGCCGGATCACCATCGGCATCGCCGCCGAGCTGGCCTTCCTCGCGTACGTGTACGTCCTGGGCGGCCGCGCGGCACGGGCCGGCGACACCGGAGACCTCACCGCCGTCGAACGCAGCGCCGAACTCCCCTCCGCGGCCTGACCACCGATGTGCGCGCACCACGACTGAGCTGCTAGTCTCCTCTTCGCCCACAAAAGCCGTTGACACGGTGGATGCGGGGAGGTAGATTTAAACGGTTGCGTCGAGCTGGACAAGCTCGGATCAAACGCATACGATGTATCTCGCTCGTACTTGAGGATGCTTGTTCATCCCGTCGAGCCACACGAATCGTCTTTATCCTCGGACTCCGGGCCGTTCATTTCGGCCCGAATAGTTCTGATAAAGTCGGATCAGCCGAAAGGCAAAGGCCACTCCGCAGGCCACTGGAATTGAATTCGGGCCGGAAACGGGACGAAAGAGAGTCTGGTAAAGTCGGAACCGCCGGAAAGGGAGAGCGCGAAAGCGCAGGATCTGGAAAGCATCCCGCTTCGACCGGGAATCGGACGCGAAAGAGTCTGATAGAGTCGGAAACGC
>NZ_JBVJCD010000056.1:0-38752 GCF_055588985.1 Streptomyces sp. NPDC041970 | reverse complement strand
GGGGTTATACCCTCTCTTCCGCACCTCCCCCCCCCCCCCCCCCCACCCCCACCCCCCCCCCCCCCTCCCCCCCCCCCCCCCCCCCCCCCCCGCCCCCCCCCCCGGCCGGGGCGGCGACGGAGGCTACGTACAGAGCCGCCCCGCACCGGACTGGGGCCGCCGGATCAAGCTGGGCGCGCTGGCCCTGGTGGTCGTCGTGCTCGCGGTCTCCATCTCGACGTACTTCTGGGCCGACTCGAAGCTGAAGCGCGAGATCGACCTCGCCAAGGTCATCGAGCGGCCGAGCCCTGGCGACGGCACGAACTACCTGATCGTCGGGTCCGACAGCCGTGAGGGCATGTCGGACGACGAGAAGAAGCGGCTGCGCACCGGCTCCGCCGAGGGCAAGCGCACCGACTCGGTGATGATCCTGCACGACGGCTCCAACGGCCCCACGCTGATCTCGCTGCCGCGCGACTCCGACGTCGAGATCCCGTCGTTCAGGGGCTCCGAGTCCGGCAAGATGTTCCAGGGCTCGGGCCGGCGGGTGAAGCTGAACGCCGCCTACGCCGAGGACGGCCCCGAACTGCTCGTGCGGACCGTGGAGTTCAACACCGGGCTGCGCATCGACCACTACGTCGAGATCGGGTTCGGCGGCTTCGCGAAGATCGTGGACGCGATCGGCGGGGTCGAGATGGACATCCCGAAGGCGTTCAAGGACAAGAAGTCCGGGGCCGACTTCCGGGCCGGGAAGCAGACGCTGAACGGCGAGCAGTCCCTCGCCTTCGTCCGGACCAGGTACGCGCTCCCCAGGAGCGACCTCGACCGCACGAAGAACCAGCAGAAGTTCCTCGCGGCGCTGGCGAGCCAGACGGCGACCCCGTCCACGATCATCAACCCGTTCAAGCTGTACCCGACGATGGGCGCGGGCCTGGACACGCTCGTCGTGGACAAGGACATGTCGCTCTGGGCGCTGGGCAACATGTTCTTCGCGATGAAGGGCGTGACCGGCGGCGAGGGCGCCTCGCTGAACATGCCGATCTCCGGCAGTCGCGGCGGGAACCTCGTCTGGGACAAGGCCAAGGTGAAGCAGCTCGTGGACCAGCTCAAGAACGACGAGAAGGTCACCGTCACCGGCGACTGAGCCGGAGCCGCCCCGCCAGGGGCGGCCCCGGCCGGCCGGGGCCCGAGGCGGGACTCCGGCCCGCACGCGCGGACCGTTCCCGGCCCGTCGCGGCGGACCGGAGTCCCTGTCGGGGCCGGCCGGCCCCGGCCGTCAGCAGTTCTTCACGTACCAGACCCAGGACCAGTCGGCGACGTCGTCCGTGGAGTACGCACCGGCATCCGTCCAGCGGGTGACGTGGTCGGAGCTCCTGAACTGCGCGCGGGTCCCCGAGGTCTGGTTGTTGATCCACGACCCGTTGCCCGACCAGGGAATGCTGTACTCCGCACAGGAGTACATGGTGATGACGTCACCGGTCCAGCCGGTCCCGCTGTAGGCGCAGAAACGGCCGTAGGCGCACGCCGCCGCGGCTCGGGACGCGCTGTCCCGGTTCTTCTCCGCCGTGGCCGGCAGGGCGAGGGTGAGGACGGCTCCGCGGCCGAGCTGGACGCGGTCCGCCGCGGTCTGCGTACCGCCCGTCCTGGCCAGGTAGGAGTCGACCCGGTTCTGCAGCGTCTTCGCCTCCGCGGCGTTCAGCCCCAGGCTCCTGGCCTGCGAGGCGAAACCGTCGGCGGAGGCGGAGGCGGTCGTGGCGGCGGTGGGGGCGGCGGTGGAGGCGGAGGCCCCACCGGACATCGCCAGCACCACGGAAAGGCTCCCGGCGACGGCCACGATTCCGCGGACCCAGGTGCGACGGCTCTTGTCTCGATTTTCGGACATCATGAGAACGCTCCGATGAGAGTCGACTGTCTGACCTCGATGAACGTAACGTCACGAATTACCGCTAGCACCACGTTTCGGTCTCAGGCGAAATGAAAGGGTCCCCCTCCCTTTGCGCGGGGTAATCACCCCCCGCACAAAGGGAAAACGGGGGATCGGACATGGCACTGCGGATCGAGTTCAGCGCCCAGGACCTGTCGCGCGTCGTCATCGGCAGACCCCATCGCCTTCCGGTCAGCGAGGCCGTGATGGGCCTCCAGGTCCTGCTCCGCCGCGATCCGGCCGCCCGGTTCCACGCCTGGCGCCATGCGCTGAGCGCCCACCACGTCCGCCCCGGACCGGCCCTGCGGAGCCTGGTCCCCGCGCGGGGATGGTTTCCCGACTTCCTCACGCCGGAGGCCCGTGCGTGGCCGGAGGCCGGTGCGTACGACGCGATCCGCGCCACCCCAGCCCACCGGGTGCGCGCGGAGTTGGAGCGGCTGTCCACCCACCACCCCCTCCCCCGGTGGGGCGGCGAGCTGGCCCGCGGCCACGCCCCCGCGCTCGGTCGCCTCGCGGAGGAGCTGGCCGCGTTCTACGACATCGCCGTCGGCGGGTTCGCCCCGGCGCTCCGCTCCGTCCTCGACGCCGACCGGGCGGCGCGCGCCGAGACGCTGGCCTTTCGCGGGGTGGACGCGCTGCTGCGTGAACTGAACCCGGCCATCACGTGGGAGCCGCCCTATCTGACCCTGCCGTCCCGACGCCCGTCGACCTTCCGGCTCGAAGGCAGGGGCCTGATCATCAGCGGCCACTTCTTCTGCTGGCCCCGGCCGCGCGTCCTGTTGAACGACACCGACGCCCCCGTCCTCATCCACCCCGTCTCCTGGGACCCGGCAGACCATCCGGCGCCGGGCACGCCCCGCACCGGCGTCCGGAGCGACCAGGCTCTGACGGCGGCGCTGGGCGGCACGCGGGCCCGCGTGCTGCTGACCATCTCCGAGACGCCCAGCAGCAGCACCGGCGAGGTGGCCCGACGCCTGGACATCTCCATGGCGTCGGCCTCGGAACACACCGCCGTCCTGCGCCAGGCCGGGCTCGTCACCAGCCGGCGGTCCCGCCGGACCGTCCACCACTCCCTGACGGCCCTGGGCAAGGGCCTGCTCGACCGCCCCCGTTGACGTGCGCGCCGCCGACCGGCCCGGCTCCCCCTCCGGCGTCGGACGCCCCGCGCGAGGGCGGTGTTCAGGAGTCGTGCGTGATGGTCCCCCACTCGTCCATGGTGGGGTGGATCTTGGAGGGCTCGTACTCGTCCGCGTCGGACGGGCGCGGGCCCTCCGGCCCGTCCGGGCCGATGCGCATCATGCGCTCGACGCGGACCACCTCGAACCGCCGCCCGCGCACCAGGAGTTCGTCGGGGCGGACGCGCTGGGAGAAGCGGTCGGCGGCGCGGGCGTAGAGGGCGGCGTCCTTCTCGCTCACCTTCTCCAACCGCGGCAGCATCTCCTTGAGGTACGCGACGAGGGAGCGGCGGGCGCCCTGCGGGGTCGCGTGCTGTCCGGTCACCAGGGACCAGGACTTCTCCTTCCGCTCCACCACCCGGAACGTCGTCGGGAGGAGCACGACCCCCGGATGGGTGGTCAACGCCCTCTCGGAGTCGGCCCGTACGTCGTCGGGGTAGCGGGTGGCGGTGTACGAGAGCGGCAGCAGCCCCATCCGGTCGAGGCCCTCGGTGAGCCCGACGGCCGCCGCGTGGTCGACCACGTAGCCGTCGGTGCGCGAGGGCTCGGGCGTCATCAGGTCCCAGCCCTCGGCGTCCACGTCGGTGGCCCGCGGCGGTTCGAGCCGTCCGCCGCCCATGCGGGCGAACTCGTCGGCGCGCACGACGCGGTAGCGGACGCCGTCCGCCGACACCTCGTCGATCCGTTCCCTCTCCAGCCGGGCCACGGCCCGCAGCAGCGATCGGCGTACCGCCGGGTCGTCGGTGTCGTCCTTCGCCCGGAACCACAAATGCGAGTTCAGCTCGTCCCGCGCCAGTTGCGGGAATCCGGTCTCCAGGTCGCCCAGCATCCGCCAGCGCGGGCGGTCTTCCCGGCGCTGCTCGGCGAGCCCGAAGAGCGGGCCGCGCACCACGATGTCCGGGTACTTGCGGACCGATGCGAACGCGTCCGCCTCCCTGACCTCGAAGACCGGGTCGTCGCGGTGCGTGACGTTGATGGTGAGGTGGGCCGGCGGAAGCTCCGGGTGATCATTCATGCACCCAGTGTGCCCAAGAGCCGTGCCGGTGTCCGGGTTTCCGGGTCAATCGGCTGAACGGAGCGGTATGGAAGGGAGGTTGCTGGTACGGGAACGGCGGGGGCGACCCCGTACCCGCCGTGCGCCGGTACGGCCGCCCGTCGCGCGTCACCGGGGACGCCCCTGAACCGCTGGTCGCACCGGATCGTGGCGGACCGCACCCCGGTGACGGCCGACCGGATCACGGGCCACCGCGACCCGGTCGGCCGCGACGCAAAAGACAGGAAAGAACCAGGGAAAAACCCCACCCCACCCCACCTGAGCCCGGTGGACAGGCGCGAGGGGCGCGTCACCCGCACGGGTGAAATGCGCTAACTGGGCTGGATTTCGCAGCGGTTGACTGGCATATGCTCACGCTCACCACAACCAGACATGCGACGGCCCCCGCCGGGACGGCAATCCCGGACGAGGGCCTGACCACCGAGGAAGACAGGCCTTCCCGATGGATACCGAGCACAATAACGCCCTCGCGCGCGCCCTGGCGGAGGTTCCCGGACCCCGTCCGCCGACCGGCGTGATCCACCTGACGATCCCGCACACGAAACGGTTCACGATCGTCGGCAACCACCTGGCCCAGCACGCCGAGTTGTCGCTCGTCGCCATCGCGCTCGCCGTGTACATCCAGTCGCTGCCCAGCGGCGCGGACGTGGGCGTCAAGTCCCTCGCCGCCCGTTTCCCCGAGGGCGAGATCCGTATCGCCGCCGCCCTGCGCGAACTGGAGGCCCACGGCTACCTCCACCGCCCCCGCGTCCGCCTGGCGAACGGCCGCGTCGTCACCCGCACGGTCTCCTGCAACCAGCCGGGGGCGGCACCGGCGGGGGCGGGGGGCGGGCCGGAGGTCGACCGCGTACCGGTGGGGGCGCGGGGCTTACCGGGGGCGGGGCGCGTCCCCGACGCCGTACCGCCGGAGGCGGCGGCGTACGAGCCGGAAGCCGATCACGTGCCGCCGAGCGCGACCGTCGTCCCCGACCGCGTACCGCCGGGGGCAGGGCGGCGGGCGGAGGCCGACCGCGTACCGCCGGAGTCCACGGCGTACCGGCCGGAACTCGGCCGCGTACCGCTGCGGGCGACGGCGTACGGGCCCGAGGCGGGCCGTGCGACCCCGCCGACCGCGACCGGGCGCCCGGCCACGACAGCCCCCGTACCGACGGCCCCGCCACCGGCCGCCGCCGACCGGGCGAGGTGGGGGTACGGCCCCGGCGCGGTGTCGCCGGGGCCGCCGCCCGCCCCGCTCCCCCGGCCCGGCGAACTCACCCCGGACCTGCACCGCGCCGCGACCGCGCTCCTCTGCGACCTGCGCCGAGACGCGCCCCGGCTGGTGCTCTCGGAGGGCGAGGTACGGCAGTTGGCCCCGGCGGTGGCCGCCTGGCTCGAACGGGACGCCCACCCCGACGCCGTACGCCACGCCCTGACCACCGACCTGCCGCACCCCCTCAAGCACCCGGCGAAGCTGCTGAAGCACCGCCTCACGGCCCTGCTTCCGCCACCGCTGCCCGGCACGCGGGAGCTGCCCGCACCCCGCCGGACCCCGGCGGTCCCCTTCCAGACCTGTGAGGACTGCGACCGCGCCTTCCGGTCCCCGCACCCCGGCCACTGCCGCGACTGCCGGACGGGGGCGTGGGAGGCGGCCTGAAGGGGAGCGTGCGGGGGGCGGGTCAGGACACCGGCCCCGGTGGTTCGAGTTCGGCGAAGTCCTCGTGGAGGGCGTCGAGATGGCGGCCGGTCGGTTCGCCGCTCGGGTCCAGCTCCGCCAACCGCCAGCGGGGCAGCCGCTCCTCGACCTCGGCGGGCAGCGAGCCGTCCGCCGGATCGGACAGGGCGTACAGCACCCCGAACGCGGTCTCCCTCGCGACCTCGCGGGCCAGCACGCCGAGGTCGCCAGGGGTGAGACCGGCGGCGAGGGCGCGTTCGACGGCTTCTGCGGCCGCGCCGCCGTCGCGGTAGGACGCCACCCACCGGTCCGCGTACGCGCCCCACGCGTCGACGTCCCGCCAGACCGTCCGCAGGAACCGGTAGCGGGCGAGCTGCGGCAGGCCCTCGTCGACCTCGGACTCGGCCCAGTCACGGGCGTCGCCGTCCGCGCCCAGGGCGGTGAAGAGATCGGCCAACCGGTCGAGTTCGCTCATGGGCAGCGAGGCTACCGCCGGGGCCGGGACGCGCGCCGATGAGTTTTCGCGTGACGCACGGTCGTATGTCTGCAAGGCTCGGCCACGCGTACGGCCGGACCCCGTACCCACGGACACGAAACCCGCAGGAGACCTGATGCGCACACTGATCAGCACCGCCTTCGTATCGCTCGACGGCGTCGTGGAGGCGCCGGGCGGCGAACCGGGCTACCGGAACGCGGGGTGGACGTTCAAGGACGTGGAGTTCCTGCCGGAGGCGTACTCCCTCAAGGGCCAGGAGCAGGAGGAGGCGGCGGCGCTGCTGCTGGGCCGGGTGAGCTACGAGGCCTTCAGCCAAGTGTGGCCGGGGATGGAGGAGTTCGCCGGGTACCGGTCGATGCCGAAGTACGTCGTCTCCACCAGCCTCGCCGAAGAGGCGCTGACGCCCGGCTGGGGGGAGACCACGATCCTGCGCTCCCTGGACGAGGTCGCCGCCCTGAAGGAGACCGAGGGCGGCCCGATCATCATGCACGGCAGCGCCGCCCTCAACCGCGGCCTGTCGGACGCCGGCCTGATCGACCGGTACCACCTGCTCGTCTTCCCGCTCCTCCTCGGCGCGGGCAAGCGGCTGTTCAGCGACACGGACAAGGACCGCCAGGTGCTGAGGCTGGTCGACCACGAGGCGTACGCGAACGGGATGCAGAAGAACGTGTTCGAGGTCGTCCACTGACAACCGGACCGGACGCCCCGCCCACCGGCCGTCGAAAGCGATCGACATCCGGACCGGGCCGGGGGAGACTCCCCGCGATGACTCAACGAACCGACACGCCTCCCGCCTGGGACGAGCGCACGCAACTGGCCACCTTCCTGGACTACGCCCGCGCCACCGCACTGGCCAAGTGCGAGGGCGCCTCCGCCGAGGACGCCCGCCGGGCCCCCCTCCCCGGCTCGCCGCTGATGACGCTGTGCGGACTGATCAGCCACCTGCGGTGGGTCGAGCACTACTGGCTCCACTTCGTGTTCCTGGGCGGCGAGGACGACGGCCCGCTCACCGAGGCGACCGAGGACGACCCCGACCCCGAGATGCGCACGGCGCTCGACATCCCGCTGCCCCGCCTCCTCGCGGAGTACGAGGAGCAGAGCACCCGCTTCCGCCGCCTGGTCGCCGACCACGACCTGGACGCGACGGCCCAACGCCCCATCCGGGACGGCCGCCACGTCAACCTCCGCTGGATCCTCCTCCACCTCATCGAGGAGACGGCCCGCCACAACGGCCACCTCGACGTCGTACGCGAACTCCTCGACGGCCGCACGGGCACCTGAACCGGGGGGAACGGCGCCCCGGAACGGACGTTCCGGGGCGCCGCGCGGTCGCTCACAGGTGCCCTTGACGATGGTCGCCGCACAGGGTGAGGTGTGCTCGACCAAGCGCAACGGGCTCGCCAGCGGAGGTTGCCATGGCACTGCGGTTCGTCGGCAAGGACCCTGAGTCAGGAGACCACGGGTCACCGGCTGTATGGGTTGACGAAGAGACGAAGGACATTATCGTCCAGGGATGGACGGCGGACATGCAGACCAGGGCCGAGAGTGCCGAGTACGTGGCACTGCCCGAACATGAGTCGGTGGTCCGGGTACCGAAGCGGATGATCCCGCTTCTCAGGGAGGCGCTTCGTGTCGCAGAGTCTGGCTGACTTCTCGACGCTGATCAGATCGGTTCAGCGGTCGGCCGTCCATCTGGAGATGCGGGACGAGTACGGCGTCGAGAGCGAGCGTGCCGGCTTCGCGGCATGGAAACAAGGCCACCGGCTAGACCCTGCGAACCCCCGATCCTGGTGGCGCCCCTGGTTGGATCTGGTTCAGGAGGTCACAGCGAAGGGCGTAGCCGTGCGGCGCGCCCGCGTGATTTCCGAACCGGTGAGCGACTACATCGCTTTCGAGCACTCCGGCGCCTTCACCAACCTCGCCGCAGGGGAGGAGATCCGTTGGCTGCCTCGAAGGAACGCCTCAGATCTGGCGCTGCCGGGAAACGACTACTGGCTCTTCGATGGCCGCATCGTTCAGTTCAACGTCTTCGACGGCAACGGCAAGTGGGTGCACACCGACCAAACTGAAGATCCGGCAACGGTCGCGTTCTGCGCCGCTGCGTTCGAAGCGGTGTGGGAACGCGCCATCCCGCACGAGAAGTACACCGTCTAGAAGTCTGACCGAGCCGTTCATGCCCTCTTCCCCGCTCTCCAGTGCCCAAGCAGCACGGACCGCAGTAGCGCTACGGTTGCACGGCCTCATGAAAGACGCAGGAATCTCCGGTCATGAACTGGCGGTCCGATGCGGCTGGCACAAGGCCAAGTCATCCAGGATCGCCAGGGGCATCACTCCTCCCTCCGATGCGGATATCCGGGCGTGGTGTTCCGCCTGCGGGGCCGAGGACCAAACAGCGGACCTGATCGCGGCATCGCGCAACGCGGAGTCGATGTACGTCGAATGGAAGCAGATCCATCGGGACGGGATGCGCCGCGTCCACGAGCAGACCGCCCCGCTCTATCAGCGCACCCGATCGTTTCGGGTCTACGCCTCGAACGTCGTGCCCGGAATGCTTCAGACCGCCGAGTACGCCACGGGACTTCTGCGGTCGATCACGGCATTTCAAGGTACGCCTGACGATGTGGCCGACGCCGTGCAGGCCCGCCTCCACCGCTCTCGTGTGGTTCGTGAGGGCAATCATCTGTTCGCCCTGATTCTCGAAGAGGCGGTTCTCTACTACCGAATCTGCGACAGAGCCGCCATGGGTGAGCAACTGGAACACCTGCTCGACGTCATGACGCGCCCGAACGTCTCCCTCGGCGTCATCCCGTCCACGGCGGACCGAACCATGTGGCCTCTCGAAGCCTTCTACGCATTCGACGACACCCAAGTGGCAGTCGAAACGCTGACGGCTGAGATCAACTTGACGGCTCCTGGCGAGATCCAGACCTACCTCAGGGCGTTCGCCGCGCTGTCCCGAACAGCCGTACGTGGGCAGGAATCCCGCGACCTCATCACCAAGGCACTCGCCACGCTCGGGTGAATTCATGCAACCGCGTGCAACAACGTGGCCCTGCGACCCGGTCGCTGCCTACGTTCGTCACGTCGAGGGCGGTCGAGCCCAGAGGCAGGGAATTCTCGGCGCCGAGGCAGTGGGGCGCACAACCGAGGCTGCGACGGCTGCCGCCCACACAGAACTCCCATCCCGCCAAGGGGTGGGAGGGCCAAAAAAACCACTGTTCCGCATCTCAGGAAGGTGAACCATGCCCCATGACGACCTGTACGCCCTCCCCATCGGAGAGCTGACGTTCTCCACAGCGTGCGGAGGAAACACGCATCCGGACGGCGAGTCCTGCGTGACCCTGGCCCGGATCGGTGAGAACGCCTGGGCCCTCGGTGACAGCAAGCGGCCGGATGCGGAGCCGTTGAGGTACACCACGGACGAACTGCGCGCGGCCGGTATCGATCCGGCGCACTTCGGCCTCTCCGCCTGACCACAGAGGCAACCGGCCGGCGGCCCGCCTTGCCCGGAGGCGGGTCCGCCGATCCCGTAGGAACGGATTCAGTGTTGCACGTCCACGGTTTCGCCTGGCTGGGCGAGAAGCAGGCCTTTGACAAGGAGAACCTCCGTCGGCCTCCGGGGGAGCCGCCCACCGCTTCCAGTCCGGTTGATGTGCTGGACCGATACCGCCAGGCCGTATCCGAGTTTCCGACCACGCCCGTGCCGCCGATCGAGACGGCGCACTGGTTGGTGAAACCGGCCGCGATGGTGCGCGGTACGTGGGGCGAACCGAAGGAGGCGGGTGCATGGCTTGAGCAGCGACTGAACGAGGCGGCACCCCGGTTCGCCTCCCGCAGCGAACGGGAGGCGACCAGACTCGCCGCTCTCGCGAGCAGCGCTGTCGAACGGTTGACCTGGGGTGGTGACGTGTCGCTCGGCCACTACCTGCTGGGGGTGATATTCCATTCCGTCGCGCTCGTCACGTGTTCCCCGAACGGCATCCGGCCCGAGCTGCCGTGCCCCCTTCGACGCGACAGCTCCCGCCTCATACCGCCGGCGAAGTAGCACGTCCGCCGCCCTGGCAAGATCATCGCGAGGTACGCGCATGGACGCCTCGCCCGCCGCGCTCGAGGAGCCGCGCCCCGCCTTCCGCCGGATGGCCTTCCGACCGGAGGCCTTGGACGGCCCTTAACGGACCATCGGCCCCGAAGGCGTTCGCGCGCTCCCGGCCCACACCGCGCCTTATCGCAGAGCAGCCCCCGCGTCACTCCTCATATCAATAGCCGCATCCCAGCCTTACCTATAAGGTGACATTCAAGGACGAAACAGATTATTTATTTGATTCCGGGATTTCAGGCCAAACTTTCGCCAATTGGTTCACTTCAAGACAATTGATCATCATGCGGGTCGTGGCGGTGCAATACGTCGACGTAAGGTAATGAGGTGTCGGTCAGGAAATATTCCTGATTGCGCAAATCGAAAGGCGTACCCCATGCGCATCACGCGCACCACCGCCGTTCCCCGGACCATCCTGATCGCTGCGGTCGCTGTCGTCGGTCTGACCGCGGCCCCCACGCTCGCCGCCGCTTCGCCCCAGGCCCGGACGGGCAGCACGCAGAGCATCGCCCCCTACGGCCTTCTCGGCCTGCCCGGCGTCGGTGGCGCCAACGGCGTGGGGACCAACGGCGGTGTCGGCGGCTTCGGCGGTGTCGGCGGCGCCGCGGGCTTCAACGGCAACGGCGGGAACGGCGGCAACGGCGGCAACGGTGACGGCAGTGCGAGCACCGGTGGCGCCGGGGGCTCTGGCGGAGCCGGCGGTGCCAACGGCAACGGCGGCATCGGAGGCACCGGCGGCGGCGCGACCCTCGGCGGCACCGGCGGCAAGGGCGGAGTAGGGGGCGCCGGCAACGCCGGCGCCGGCATCGCCGGAGGCAAGGGCGGCACCGGCGGCGCCTCCAAGGTCGGCGGAGGCCACTCGGGCGGGGCCGGCGGCGCCGGCGGCGCGGCCAGCCCGGTGTGTCCCGGCAAGCCCGGCGGCAACGGCACCGCGGCCACGTTCACCGCGGACGGCACCGCCGGCGTCACCGGCGCTGCCGGAAGGACCACGCTCCCCTGCTGAACGGACCACCAGATGAGAACGGTTCGTGCCCCGGCCCCGTTGGGTCGGGGCACGAACCTGTCTGCGCCAGTGCAGGCGTCGCCGGGTGCAGCCGGACGGGCCGACGACCTCACGCGTCGAGGCGGCCGCCGCGGGC
Source organism: Streptomyces sp. NPDC041970 (assembly GCF_055588985.1). Classification (NCBI taxonomy): domain Bacteria; kingdom Bacillati; phylum Actinomycetota; class Actinomycetes; order Kitasatosporales; family Streptomycetaceae; genus Streptomyces; species Streptomyces sp. NPDC041970. Next base: position 27,238 of record NZ_JBVJCD010000056.1, on the reverse strand, counting down.
CGCCGGTCGACGGAAACGGTCAGCGTGAGGTGCACGCCGCATCACTCGTCGGTCCAGAGCCGGGGCGTGGCCGGATCGTGCGCCAGGATCGGAAGACGGCTCACGGGGCGGACGCGTCGCTCGGAGCGGCTGGTATTACTGATGTATGCAGGAAGAGGCCGCGCGGTCCGCGATCGACACGTTCATGTCCGCGTTCAACGCATTGGACGACAGCTATGTGACTGCGCTGCTCTCCCAGGCGCTGACCTCCGACGTGGTCTTCTGGGGCCCGTTGGGCCGAAGCGAGGGCATCGAGGCGGTCGAGCGGTTCGTGCTGGACATCCGGCGCCACCCGGCGGGGCCCGGCACGATGGTGCGCTGCTCGGCGGTGGACATGCCCGACGAGTGGGCCCGGTACCGATGGGCCTTCACCACACCGGACGGCGGCCCCCGGCTGGCGGGGACGGACGTCGTCCACCTGCGGCGCAGTCTCATCGACCAGGTGATCGTCTTCGCGGGCGAGATCAAGCCGTCCGCCGCCTGAACGGCAAGAGCTTCTCACCGGTCACGGACGCCCCGCCGTGTCGGCGTCACTGATCGGACCGCCGCAGGCAGCACCGAGTCCTTCACCCTTCTCGACGCCACGTACAGCGTCTTCGGCACCGCCTGGTTCACCGACCCCGGCCTCCTGCTCCCCATCGTCCACGCCACGCTCGAGCGGGGCGGCGTGTTCGCCTTCTCTCAGCGGCCGCCCGTCGAAGGGTGCTACGGGTGCCAAGCGTCGTACATCCCTCGCGGCCCGGAGGAAGACCCCGCCATCGTGAAGCGATGGGACCACCGACCCGACATCTGGCGTTCGCTCCTCAGGGAATACGGATTCCCCGAGGTGACCGCGACCGTGCTCCCGGCCCCCGAGCAGGACAAGCGGACCACGGGCACGCTCCTGGTCCGCGCCGTACGAGGAGAACGAGCCCAGCCGTTCTGAGCGCCGCGCGAGCTCTCGGCACGCGGAGGAAGAACGACGTACCCCACAAGCACTGCCCCCCATCTCCGAGGGGACGAGCAGCGACGGGCGCACCGCCGTCGCGACCATGCCGACCCCCGGCGCGGACGATCCCGCCACGCGGGGAGAGGTCGCCTGGCCCCACCCGTACGGAAGGCCCCCGGCATGACGCCGGGGGCCTCCTCGTCCCTGCGGGCCGGCGACCCCTCCCCACCCGGTGTCCGTCCAGGCCGGAAGCCGATCGTCGCTCCCCGATCAACCACCGCACGAGCGGCCGACCCTGGGCGAAACCCCGCTACGGCAGGTTCCGCGCCATCACGATGCGCTGGACCTGGTTGGTGCCCTCGTAGATCTGCGTGATCTTCGCGTCGCGCATCATGCGCTCCACCGGGTAGTCCCGCGTGTAGCCGTAGCCGCCGAGCAACTGGACGGCGTCCGTGGTGATCTCCATGGCCGCGTCGGAGGCGAAGCACTTGGCGGCCGCGCCGAAGAACGTGAGGTCGCCGTCGACGCGCTCGGACTTGGCGGCCGCCGCGTAGGTGAGCTGGCGGGCGGCCTCCAGCTTCATCGCCATGTCGGCGAGCATGAACTGGACGCCCTGGAAGTCGCCGATCGGCTTGCCGAACTGCTTGCGCTCCTGGACGTACCCCTTGGCGTAGTCCAGCGCGCCCTGGGCGATGCCGAGGGCCTGGGCCGCGATGGTGATGCGGGTGTGGTCCAGGGTCTTCATCGCCGTGGCGAAGCCGGTGCCCTCCTCGCCGATCATGCGGTCGGCGGGGATGCGGACGTTGTCGAAGTAGACCTCGCGGGTCGGGGAGCCCTTGATGCCGAGCTTCTTCTCCGGCGCGCCGAAGGAGACGCCCTCGTCGGACTTCTCGACGACGAACGCGGAGATGCCCTTGGAGCGCTTGGTGGGGTCGGTGACCGCCATGACCGTGTAGTACTCGGAGACGCCCGCGTTGGTGATCCACCGCTTCACGCCGTTGAGGACCCAGAAGTCGCCGTCGCGCACGGCCTTGGTCTTCATCCCCGCCGCGTCCGAGCCCGCGTCCGGCTCGGAGAGGGCGTACGAGAACATCGCGTCGCCCTTGGCGAGCGGGCCCAGGTACTTCCGCTTCAGCTCCTCGGAGCCGGAGAGGATCACCGGGAGGGAGCCGAGCTTGTTGACGGCCGGGATCAGGGAGGAGGAGGCGCAGGCGCGGGCCACCTCCTCGATCACGATGACCGTGGCCAGGGCGTCGGCGCCGGCCCCGCCGTACTCCTCGGGGACGTGGACGGCGTGCAGGTCCGAGGCGACCAGGGCGTCCAGCGCCTCCTGCGGGAAGCGGCTCTCCTCGTCGACCGCGGCGGCGAAGGGGGCGATCTTCGTCTCGGCGAGGGCGCGGATGGTGTCGCGGAGCATGTCGTGCTCCTCGGCCGGACGGTACAGGTCGAAATCGGTCGAACCCGCCAAGACGCTCACTCCCCAGATGCTAACTACCGTTAAGTAACCCAATTTTAGTGCGCCGCCCGCCCGTCGGCCTACGCGAACGGCACGTGAGCTTGGTGACAGGGGTCGCCCATAAGGGGTGTACCCGGTGGAAGGTGCGGCCCATTCCGGGTCACCGGTCCCCGACTATGCTCGGTCCGCACCTCCGTCCGCACCTCCCAGGAGCACTCCATGGCCCTCAGGATCACCGTGATCGGCACCGGATACCTCGGCGCCACCCATGCCGCGGCCATGGCCGAGCTGGGCTTCGAGGTCCTGGGGCTCGACGTCGTGCCGGAGAAGATCGCGCTGCTCTCCAGCGGGCGCGTGCCCATGTACGAGCCGGGGCTGGAGGAGATCCTCCAGAAGCACGTCGCGGGCATCGAGGGCTCCACCGGCCGGCTGCGCTTCACCACCTCGTGGGAGGAGGTCGGCGCCTTCGGCGACGTGCACTTCGTCTGCGTGAACACCCCGCAGAAGCACGGGGAGTATGCCTGCGACATGAGTTACGTCGACAGCGCCTTCGAGTCGCTCGCGCCGCACCTGACCCGGCCCGCCCTGGTCGTCGGCAAGTCGACCGTGCCCGTCGGCTCCGCCGCCCGCCTCGCGGCCCGGCTGGCTGAGCTGGCCCCGGTGAGCGCGGACGCCGAGCTGGCGTGGAACCCGGAGTTCCTGCGCGAGGGCTTCGCCGTGCGGGACACCCTGCACCCCGACCGGATCGTCGTCGGCGTGCGGAGCGAGGCGGCCGAGAAGCTGCTGCGCGAGGTGTATGCGACACCGGTGGCGGAGGGTTCGCCGTTCGTGGTGACCGACTTCCCGACCGCGGAGCTGGTGAAGACCGCCGCCAACTCCTTCCTGGCCACGAAGATCTCCTTCATCAACGCGATGGCCGAGGTCTGCGAGGCCGCCGACGGGGACGTCGTGAAGCTCGCGGAGGCCATCGGGCACGACGAGCGGATCGGGAACAAGTTCCTGCGCGCCGGGATCGGGTTCGGGGGCGGCTGCCTGCCCAAGGACATCCGGGCCTTCATGGCGCGCGCCGGGGAACTGGGCGCGGACCAGGCCCTCACCTTCCTCCGCGAGGTCGACTCCATCAACATGCGCCGCCGCGGCCACATGGTCGAGCTGGCCCGCGAGGCGGTGGGCGGCGACTCGTTCCTCGGCAAGCGGGTGGCGGTGCTCGGCGCCGCGTTCAAGCCCGACTCCGACGACGTACGCGACTCCCCCGCGCTCAACGTCGCCGGCCAGATCCACCTCCAGGGCGGCCAGGTCACGGTGTTCGACCCGAAGGGCATGGACAACGCCCGGCGGCTGTTCCCGACCCTCGGGTACGCCGACTCCGCCCTGGAGGCGGTGCGCGGCGCGGACGTGGTGCTGCACCTGACGGAGTGGCGGGAGTTCCGCGAGCTGGACCCGGCGGAGCTGGGCGAGGCGGCGGCCCGCCGGATCATCCTGGACGGGCGCAACGCCCTGGACGGCGCGGTCTGGCGGGAGGCCGGCTGGACCTACCGGGCGATGGGCCGGCCCACGGCCTGAGCGCCGACCGGCCCCGCGCCGGTCACGAACGCTTCGCCCGGTACGTACGCATCTTGGCGCGGGCCCCGCAGACCGACATCGAGCACCAGCGGCGTCGGCCGGCGGGGCTCCTGTCGTAGTACGCCCACTGGCAGTCCGCCGCCTCGCACGCCTTGAGCCGCGGCCAGGAGCCGTCGGCGGCGGCCGCCGCGACGGCCGCGGCGACCCGTGCCGTGAGCCCGAGGGCGCCCGCGGCCCCCTCCACCTCCGCCACCGGGCGCAGCGCGGCGACCCCCGCCTCGTCGACGGTGACCCGGAGCGGGGCGGCGGCGAGCAGCGCGCCGAGCGCGGGCGGCTCCGGGTCGGCCGGGGGCGGCCGGTGGCCCGCGTGGGCCAGACACGCCCGGCGCAGGGCCTCGCGGAGATCACGGGCGGCCGGTACGTCCTCCTCGGCGAGGCCGAAGGCGGCGCGCCCGGCAGGGGTGCCCAGGGCGTCGGCGCCGCTCTCGACGTCCAGGGAGTTGACCAGGGCCTCGATCAGGGCGAGGGGGCCGGGGGCGGCGGCCTTCTCACTCATGGCGCTGCTCGCTCATCGGGGGGACCTCACCGGGCCGCCCCGCGGCGGCCTGCGCCGCGCGCCCGTCCTGCGCCCTCATGGTTGCGAGGTTACCTCCGCTGCGGGACCATGGGGTAACCGTTACCCGTTACTGCCCTCAAGCGGTAACCCTGTGAAGGGATGCGTCATGGCCATCGCCACACTCGAATCCGTCGTGCTGGACTGCCCCGACCCCCTCGCCCTCGCCGGTTTCTACGCCTCCCTGCTCGGCGGGACCGTCGAGCGCGGCGGCGAGGACTGGGTGAACCTGAACGGCGTCGCGGGCACCCGGCTCGCCTTCCAGGCCGCCCCCGGATTCGTGCCGCCGCAGTGGCCTCGGGAGGACCGCTCGCAGCAGTTCCACCTCGACCTCACCGTCCCCGACCTGGACGCGGCGGAGCGGGAGGTGCTGGCACTGGGGGCGAAGCCGCTGGAGACCGAGGACCGGAAGAGGAGCTTCCGGGTGTACGCCGACCCCGCCGGCCACCCGTTCTGCCTCTGCGCCGGCTAGGGGGCGCCCGGCGGATCAGGGCCGGCTTCGCGTGCGGCGCCGCGGCGGGACGCTCCGCGGCCGGGCTGAGGGGCGTTCTTCGGAAACCCTGGCCGAAAAATGATGTGCGGTTCCGGCATTCGGTGGACACGCTGGGGGGATGGACGACACGCACGACTCCGACCCCGGCGCCTCCGCCCCCGGCGATGGGGAGTGGGTCAGCACCCCTCTCACCCCCGAACTGCTGCGCGGGGCGCTCGATGTGGAGCGCACGGCGAACGGCCTGCTCCCCCACCGGCTGACCGCTCGGGCCCGCGCGCAGTACACGGACGAGCAACTGGCCCAGTCGGAGGCGCAGCCCGCCGGGGTCCGGCTGGTCTTCCGCACCCGAGCCACCGCCGTCGAGCTGGACGTCCTGCGCACCGTGATGGGCTACCGGGGCGTCCCGCCCCGCCCGGCGGGCGCGTACGACCTGCACGTGGACGGGCGACCGGCCGGGCGGGCCACGGCGAGCGGCGGCAACGTCCTGATGGTCGACCTGTCGGACGGCTCACGGGAGAAGATCCCCGGCCCGGTCGGCAGCGTGCGGTTCACCGGGCTGCCCGGCCGGGAGAAGGACGTCGAGATCTGGCTGCCGTACACCGAGATCACCGAGCTGGTCGCCCTGCGCACCGACGCGCCGGTGGAGGCCGTGGCGCCGGACGGGCGGCGGGTGTGGCTGCACCACGGCAGCTCGATAAGCCAGGGCTCCGCCGCCGACAGCTCCGCCACCAGTTGGCCCGCCCTCGCCGCGGCCGCGGGGGGCGTGGAGCTGGTCAACGTGGGGCTGGGCGGCGGCGCGCTGCTCGACCCGTTCACCGCCCGCGCCCTGCGGGACACCCCCGCGGACCTGGTCAGCGTCAAGATCGGCATCAACCTCGTCAACCTCGACCTGATGCGGCTGCGGGCCTTCACCCCCGCCGTGCACGGCTTCCTCGACACCGTCCGCGAAGGCCATCCGGACGTGCCGCTGCTGGTCGTCTCACCGACGTACTGCCCCATCCACGAGGACACCCCCGGCCCCGGAGCCCCGGACTTCGGGAACGGGAAGGCGGCGTTCCAGGCCATGGGGGACCCGGCGGAGACCGCGTACGGCAAGCTCACGCTCACCGTCATCCGGGCGGAGCTGGCCCGGATCGTGGAGCGGCGGGCGGCCGAGGACCCGCGGTTGTCCTACCTGGACGGCCGCGAGCTGTACGGCGAGGCGGACTTCGCCGAGCTGCCGCTGCCCGACCAGCTCCACCCGGACGCGGCCACCCACCGCCGTATGGGCGAGCGCTTCGGGGCGATCGCCTTCGGCCCCGGCGGACCGTTCGCGGCCGGGGCCCGCTGACCGCGGGAGCGGCCCTCAGCGCGCGGGCGGCCCGTCCAGCTCCGCGATCGTCGCGTGCGAGGGGCCGCGCCGGCTCTGCTCGTCGCGGGCGACGGCCTCCGCGTCGCGCAGCACCCGTACGGCGTTGCGCCAGGTCAGCTTGGCCAGGTCGGCCTCGGACCAGCCGCGCCGCAGCAGCTCCGCGATGAGGTTGGGGTAGCCGGAGACGTCCTCCAGGCCGCGCGGGGTGAACGCCATGCCGTCGTAGTCGCCGCCGATGCCGATGTGGTCGACGCCCGCGACCTCGCGCAGGTGGTCGAGGTGGTCGGCGACGGTCGCCACGGTGGCCTCGGGGCGCGGGTGGGCGGCCTCGAAGTCCTCGTGGACGCGCATCGCGGCGGGGCTGGTGTCGAGGTGGTGCAGGCCGTGTTCGCGCAGGTTGCGTTCGGCGGCCAGGGTCCAGGCGACGGCCTCGGGCAGGACGAACTTCGGGACGAAGGTCGCCATCGCGACGCCGCCGTTGGCCCGGAGGGCCGCGAGCACGTCGTCGGGGATGTTGCGCGGGTGGTCGCAGACCGCGCGGGCCGAGGAGTGCGAGAAGATCACCGGCGCGGTGCTGGTGGCGAGCGCGTCGCGCATGACGCCGTCCGCGACGTGCGAGAGGTCGACCAGCATCCCGATGCGGTTCATCTCGCGGACGACCTCGCGGCCGAACGCCGAGAGGCCGCCCAGGCGCGGCAGGTCGGTCGCGCTGTCGGCCCAGTCGATGTTGTCGTTGTGGGTGAGCGTCAGATAGCGCACGCCCAGGTCGTACAGGGCGCGCAGGGTGCCCAGCGAGTTGTTGATGGAGTGGCCGCCCTCGGCCCCCATCAGGGAGGCGATGCGGCCCTCGGCGCGGGCCTTCTCCAGGTCGTCGGCGGTGAGCGCCCGGCGCAGGTGGGCCGGGTGGCGGGCGATCAGCTCGGCGACCACGTCGATCTGTTCGAGGGTGGCGCTGACGGCCGCGTCGCCGGTCAGGTCGGTGCGGACGTACACCGACCAGAACTGGCCGCCGACGCCGCCGGCCCGCAGCCGGCGCAGGTCGGTGTGGAGCAGGCCGCGCTGGTCGGCGGCGATGTCGCGGGCGTCGAGGTCGTAGCCGACCTGTTCGCGCAGGGCCCAGGGGAGGTCGTTGTGGCCGTCGACGACGGGGTGGGCGGCGAGCAGTTCGCGCGCGCGGGAGAGGTGGTCCACGGCGGGCCTACTTCCCGAAGCCGAAGGAGTCCGACCCCTCGACCTTGGACCGCAGGCGTCTGCCCTTCTCGGTGGCCTGGTCGTTCAGCTCCTGCTGGAACTCCCGCATCCGGTCCTGGAGCGCGCCGTCGTGCGCGGCGAGGATGCGGGCGGCGAGCAGGCCCGCGTTGCGCGCGCCGCCGACCGAGACGGTGGCGACGGGCACCCCGGCGGGCATCTGGACGATGGAGAGCAGGCTGTCCATGCCGTCCAGGTACTTCAGCGGCACCGGCACGCCGATGACCGGCAGCGGAGTGACGGAGGCGAGCATTCCGGGCAGGTGGGCGGCGCCGCCCGCGCCCGCGATGATCGCCCGCAGTCCGCGGCCCGCCGCCTCCTCGCCGTACGCGATCATCTCGCGCGGCATCCGGTGCGCGGAGACGACGTCGACCTCGTACGGGATCTCGAACTCGTCGAGCGCCTTCGCGGCGGCCTCCATGACGGGCCAGTCGGAGTCCGAGCCCATCACGATGCCGATGGCCGGGGAGGAGCCGGTGCCGTGAGCAGTCATTCGGTGATCGTTCCTCGCAGGTAGTCGGCCGCGTGCCGGGCGCGCTCCCGCACGTCCGCCAGATCGTCGCCGTAGGTGTTGACGTGTCCGACCTTGCGGCCGGGCTTCACGTCCTTGCCGTACATGTGGATCTTGAGCTGGGGGTCGCGGGCCATGCAGTGCAGGTACGCCTGGTACATGTCCGGGTAGTCCCCGCCCAGGACGTTGCACATGACCGTCCAGGGGGCGCGCGGGCGCGGGTCGCCGAGGGGCAGGTCGAGGACCGCCCGCAGGTGGTTGGCGAACTGGGAGGTGACCGCGCCGTCCTGGGTCCAGTGGCCGGAGTTGTGCGGGCGCATCGCCAGCTCGTTGACGAGGATGGCGGGCTTCCCGTCGGCTCCGCGGGTCTCGAACAGCTCGACCGCGAGGTGGCCGACGACGCCCAGCTCGGCGGCGATGCGCAGGGCGAGCTGCTGGGCCTCGCCGGCCAGCGCCTCGTCCAGCTCGGGGGCCGGGGCGATCACGGTGTCGCAGACGCCGTCGACCTGGACGGACTCGACGACCGGGTAGGCGACGGCCTGGCCGTGCGGCGAGCGGACGACGTTGGCCGCCAGCTCCCGGACGAAGTCGACCTTCTCCTCCGCGAGGACCGGGACGCCGGCCCGGAAGGGCTCCTCGGCGTCCGCCGGGGTGCGGACGACCCACACGCCCTTGCCGTCGTAGCCGCCGCGCACGGTCTTCAGGATCACCGGGAAGCCGCCGACCTCCTCGGCGAACGCGGCCGCGTCGGCCGGGTCGGCCACGATGCGGTGCCGGGGGCAGGGCGCGCCGATCTCCTGGAGCCGGGCTCTCATCACCCCCTTGTCCTGGGCGTGCACCAGGGCGTCGGGGCCGGGGCGCACGGGGATGCCGTCCGCCTCCAGGGCCCGCAGGTGCTCGGTCGGCACGTGCTCGTGGTCGAAGGTGATCACGTCGCAGCCGCGAGCGAAGGCGCGCAGCGTCTCCAGGTCGCGGTAGTCGCCGACGACGACCTCGCTCACCACCTGGGCCGCCGAGTCCTGGGGAGTGTCACTGAGGAGCTTGAATTTCAGGCCGAGGGGGATGCCCGCCTCGTGGGTCATACGGGCGAGCTGACCGCCGCCGACCATGCCGACTACCGGGAACGTCACGCCCCCAGGGTATCCGCCGCGCCGCTCGTCCCGGCACGGGTCGCGGACACCGCCGTGCGGACGCGCGGGCGTCACACGGGAGGGCTGGATAGCATGGCCGGGTTGACGCAGCCGCGTCGGCGACACCAGACGCCTTCCAACGGACGGGGCCGGCGATCACCATGAGGGAACCGGGCGCAGTGCGGACCCGGCTTGGACTGCTGACCCGAGAGGTCGCCAAGTTCGGCACGGTCGGCGGGCTCGGCCTGCTGGTCAACATGGCGGTCTTCAACCTGTTGCGGCACACCACCGACCTCCAGGTGGTCCGGGCCAGCCTGCTGGCGACCCTCGTCGCGATCCTCTTCAACTACGTGGGGTTCCGGCACTGGACCTACCGGGACCGCGACAAGACCCGCCGGACCCGCGAGCTGACGCTGTTCCTGCTGTTCAGCGCGGCGGGCGCGGTGATCGAGACGGGCGTGCTGTACCTGGCGACGTACGGCTTCGGCTGGAACACCCCGGTCCAGAGCAACGTCTTCAAGGTCGTCGGGATCGGCATCGCCACCCTGTTCCGCTTCTGGTCCTACCGGACCTGGGTCTTCAAGGCCCTGCCCGCCGAGGAGGCCGTGCCGAAGGCGGGGCGGTTTCTGGAGCCGCGCAGGGCGGCGGAGGAGCAGGTAGTGCCCGACCCCGTACGGAACTGAACCCCGGCCCGGTCGTCGCTCAGCGCACCGGGCGCTCCGGGTTCCTGCTGTCGCGCGGGACCCGGCTGAGGAAGAGCGCGAAGACCGCGGGGTGCTGCTGGAGCAGTTCGAGCCGGCCGCCGTCCGCCTCGGCGAGGTCGCGGGCGACGGCGAGGCCGATGCCGGTGGAGTTGCGGCCGCTGATCGTGCGCTCGAAGATCCGCGCCCCCAGCTCGGCCGGGACGCCGGGGCCCTCGTCGGTGACCTCGACGACGACCTGGTTGCCGGTGACGCGGGTGCGCAGGGCGACGGTGCCGCCGCCGTGCATGAGGGAGTTCTCGATCAGCGCCGCCAGGACCTGGGCGACCGCGCCGGGGGTGCCCACGGCCCGCAGCCCGTGCTTGCCGGAGCAGACCAGGGCGCGGCCGGCGCTGCGGTAGGCGGGGCGCCACTCCTCGATCTGCTGTTTGACGATCTCGTCGAGGTCGAAGACGACGGCGGAGCCGGTGCGCGGGTCGCGGGAGTTGGTCAGCAGCCGCTCGACGACGTCGGTGAGCCGCTCGACCTGGGTGAGGGCGATGTGCGCCTCCTCCTTCACCGTCTCCGGGTCGTCGGTGGCGGAGATCTCCTCGATCCGCATGGAGAGCGCGGTCAGCGGCGTCCGCAACTGGTGCGAGGCGTCCGCGGCCAGCCTCCGCTCCGCCGTCAGCATCCGGGCGATCCGCTCGGCGGAGGCGTCCAGGACGTCGGCGACCCGGTCCAGCTCGGGCACCCCGTACCGCTTGTGCCGGGGGCGGGGGTCGCCGGAGCCGAGGCGCTCGGCGGTCTCGGCGAGGTCGGTGAGCGGGGAGGCGAGCCGGTTGGCCTGGCGTACGGCCAGGAGCACCGCGGAGACGATCGCCAGCAGCGCCACCGCGCCGATGATCAGCAGGGTGCGCCCCACCTCGCGGGTGACGGCCGAGCGGGACTCCTCGACGGTGACCCGCTCGCCGCGCTCCCCGCTCTCCACGGCGCGCAGGACGCTGCCGGCGGGGCGCTCCCCCACCGTGATGGGGGCCCGTCCGGGGATCTCGATCAGGGCGAACCGCGTGGGGTCGATCTGCTCGGACAGCACCCTGGGGTTGATCCGCTCGTCGTCCAGCAGCCGGCTCTCGACCACGCTGATCAGCCGCAGCGCCTCGGACTCGACGCTCTCCTGGGCGCTGGCGCTGATGGTGCGCGTCTCGACGATCACCAGGGACACGCCGAAGACGGAGATGACCACGAGCACCACGGCGAGCGTGGAGTTGATCAGCCGGCGGCGCATGGCCGCCTCCGTTCGTCGTCGGGGCGCGGGGGCGCCGGGTGCGTCGGCTCTTCGGGGCGCGGGGGCGCCGGGTGCGTCAGCTCTTCTCGAACCGGAAGCCGACGCCCCGGACGGTGGCGATGTAGCGCGGGTTGGCGGCGTCGTCGCCGAGCTTCTTGCGCAGCCAGGAGATGTGCATGTCGAGCGTCTTGGTGGAGGACCACCAGGTGGTGTCCCAGACCTCGCGCATCAACTGGTCGCGGGTGACGACCCGGCCGGCGTCCCGGACCAGGACCCGCAGCAGGTCGAACTCCTTGGCGGTGAGCTGCAGCTCCTCCTCGCCCATCCAGGCCCGGTGCGACTCGACGTCGATCCGGACGCCGTGGGTGGCGGGCTGCGGGGCGGGCTCGACGGCCCCGCGCCGCAGCAGGGCGCGGACGCGGGCGAGCAGCTCGGCGAGGCGGAACGGCTTGGTGACGTAGTCGTCCGCGCCGGCGTCCAGGCCGACGACCGTGTCGACCTCGTCGGCGCGGGCCGTCAGGACCAGGATCGGGATGGCGTGCCCGGCGGCGCGGAGCCGGCGGGCGACCTCCAGCCCGTCCATGCCGGGCAGCCCGAGATCGAGCACGACGAGGTCGGCGCCGCCCTGGAGTCCGGCGTCGAGCGCGGAGGGGCCGTCCTGGCGGACCTCGACCTCGTAACCCTCCCGGCGCAGGGCGCGGGCCAGCGGCTCCGAGATGGACGCGTCGTCCTCGGCGAGCAGTACACGGGTCATGGGGTGATGGTAGTCCGGACGCGACGCGGAGAGTGAGGCTTACGGCCACGCCTGCGGGTCCGCGCCACATGAGGGTGAGAGACCTTCGAATGGGGGAGTCTGGTTCCATGGACACCTGTGATCCATATCTCAAGTCCTTCCATATCCGGCTGTGTCGTGTCGTATGGTGTCCCGACGCCTGTTGCACTACTCAAGGACCTTTGGGCAGCCATGAGCGCCAAGGGTCTCTTCTGTGTGCGGGCTGGTTCCCGCCGGCCTGTCCGTTGAGTGAATGACCTGTGAGCCGGGCTCGGAGCGCGAGGACGCGCGCCGGGCGTGGTTCCCGGTGCGGCCTCTCCCCGCTCCGCCGCCGAACACGCTCCGCCCAGGGGCCGGCCGCGGGGCGCATCCCTTCCGGGCGTCGGGGATGGGGCGCGGCCGCATCGGTGCCGGCTACCCCCACCGGGCGCGTACCGCTCATGAGGCGGCGCGTCCCGACCAGCAAGGATCGACCATGGCGTCCAGCCTGACGAAGGATGCCGCCGGCTCCGGCGGCGAGACCTTCTTCGGCCACCCCCGCGGTATGGCCACCCTGTTCATGACGGAGATGTGGGAACGCTTCTCCTGGTACGGGATGCGCGCCATCCTCACCCTGTACTTGGTGGCCGCCGTGCTCGACGGCCCCCTGGAGGGCCGGGAGGCGCTCGCCGCCTCCATCTACGGCGTCTACAACGCCGTCGTCTACATGGCCGCGATGCCCGGCGGCTGGGTCGCCGACCGCCTCTGGGGCGCACGCAAGGCCGTTCTGGTCGGCGGCATCGTCATCGCGATCGGCCACTTCACCCTCGCGCTCCCGAGCGACGTCGCGTTCTTCATCGGCCTCGCGCTGATCGCGACCGGCACGGGCCTGCTGAAGCCGAACATCTCGGCGATGGTGGGCGAGCTGTACGAGGGCCAGGCCAGCGCACGCCGTGACGCCGGTTTCACCCTCTTCTACATGGCGATCAACATCGGCGGGCTCGCCGCGCCGCTGATCGTCGGCTACCTCGGTGAGCACGTCAACTGGCACCTCGGCTTCGGCGTGGCCGGCGTCGGGATGAGCCTCGCGGTCATCCAGTACGTCCTGGGCTCCAAGCACCTCGGCGACGTCGGCAAGCTGCCCGCCAAGCCCGCCTCCCCCGAGGAGCGGCGGCGGACGCTGCGCAAGACGGGCCTGTGGGCCGGCATCGCGCTCGGCGCGCTGCTGCTCGACCTGGCGCTGGGCACCTACGACATCGAGCACATCGTCAACCTCCTGGCCGTGCTGGGCGTCGTCGTGCCGATCCTGTACTTCGTCTCGATCTTCCGCGACCCGGCGCTGACCAGCGCGGACCGGCCGAAGATCAAGGCGTACGTGTGGTTCTTCATCACGGCCGTGCTCTTCTGGATGATCTACGACCAGTCGGGCTCGCTGCTGACGCTGTTCGCGGACAAGAAGACGGACCGCTTCATCGGCGGCTGGGAGTTCCCGGCCTCCTGGCTGCAGTCGGTCAACCCCACGATGGTCATCATCCTGGCCCCGATCTTCGCCGGGCTCTGGGTCAAGCTGGCCACGCGCAACCGCGAGCCCAGCACCCCGATGAAGTTCGCGCTGGCCATGCTCCTCATCGGCGGCTCCTTCGGCATCATGGGGCTGGCGGGCGCGGCCGCGGCGAACAGCGAGACCGGCAAGGTCACCGTCTTCTGGCTGCTCGCCGTCTACCTGGCGCAGACCATGGGCGAGATGTGCCTCTCCCCGGTCGGCCTGTCGCTCTCGACGAAGCTGGCCCCGAAGATGTTCGTCGGCCAGATCATGGGCCTGTGGTTCCTGGCCACCTCGACGGGCAACGCCCTGAACGGGTGGACCACCAAGCTCAACGCACCGCTGGGCGATGCCGCGTACTACACGCTGCAGGCCGTCGTGGCGGTCGCGGCGGGGCTCGCGTTCATGGTGGCGGGGCGGAAGATCCGCGCGCTCATGGGCGACGTGAAGTAACCCTCCGCCCTTCCGCGGCGGAGGGGGCGCAGAGGGCAGGGGCGCTGTTCGGAGAGGACTCTCCGGGCGGCGCCCCTGTTCGTCGCGGGGCGGCTCCGCCGGCCGCGCGAAAACCCCCGGCGCTCGTGGCGTGCGCGGGGGTTCGAGGGGGATACGGGGAGCGCCCGTCCGACGCGCTCGACGCGTGCGGGCGCCTCGCGGCTACGCGGGGGCGGCCAGCTCCGCCCAGACGGTCTTGCCCGGCGCCTCCGGCGCACGCTGGACGCCCCAGTCCAGGCAGAGGCGCTGCACGATGAACATGCCGTGGCCTCCGGGGCGGCCGGCGCGGTGCGGCGTACGGGGGGAGGGCTGGCCGGCCCCCCGGTCGGCGACCTCGACGCGCAGCACCTTGGAGGAGTAGCCGATGCGCAGCTCCTCGGGTCCGTCCGCGTGCAGGCAGGCGTTGGTCACCAGCTCGGAGACGACCAGCAGGACGTCCTCGGCGGCGGCCCGGCGGTCCGCGCTGGACGCGGGGAGCCAGCCCCAGTCGTGCAGGGCCTGCCGGGCGAAGTCCCGCGCCATCGGCACGATGCCGGTGGCGTCCCGGAGGGAGAGCGTGCGCCACTGCCGGTCGGCCGGGTCGGGCGAGGCTGCGCCCGCTCCGTCCGGCTCGCGGCCGAGGTCGCCCGGCGGATGCTGCCGGGTGGTGCTCATCAGCGCTTCACCTCACCGATTCGCCAAGTCGCCATTGAAAAGATAATGATCATTACCGCGTGTTCCGGGGTCCTTGCCATACACCGCCGGGAGGTCTCCTGCCCCGCCGTATCGCAACAACACCCACTTCGGGCACACGATCGTCCTGGCCCGGTCCGCCGCGCGGGCGACCGGTTCAGAGCGCTCGCGCGGAGGTCAGGTCGCCAGGGCCTCGTCGAGCGTGGCGTGCACGGCGAAGACCGACGAAGCGCCGGTGATCTCGAACACCCTCGCCACCACGGGCAGCATTCCGGCCAAGTGAACCTCTCCCCCTGCCGCTTCCGCCTTGAGGCGGGCGCCGAGCAGCACGTTCAGCCCGGTGGAATCACAGAACTCCAGGCGTGAGCAGTCGACCACCAGGCGTGAGCGCCCCTGCTCGACCGCGCTCTCCAGGGGTTCGCGCAGCAGATCGGCCGTGTGGTGGTCGAGCTCCCCCACCGGCGTCACGATCTCGTTGCGCCCCTCGGTCCGGGCCTCGACCTCGAGTCGACCCCGGTTCGCACTGCCGACCGTCCCGCGGTCCATGCCTGTCCCTCTTCGCCGTTCGTCACTTGCGTTCACCGCCTGCGCGGCTGTCTGCGTCATTGCCGCCGACGTCCGTAAAACACTACGCGTTCCCCCCGCCTCGCGGTAGTCGGAGACCTCAACAAACCGGACATATACGGGCAATTGACGGTTGTAAGTGCTGGCCGGAACCAGGTAAGGGTAGGGGGACACCCGAAACACGACCGGCTTTGGAGGCGCCGCTTCACCGCAGGAACACGTATCGGCATCGGCAGCCATATGCCGAGAACGATGGAGGAGAACCATGTCACCCCGGCTCGACGAAGCGCGTACCCCCCATGCGCCGTCGGCATGTCCTCAGGGACCGACCAATTCCGACTCCCCCGCCGCGAGCGCCGTCCCCGGCCCGCGCACCGTCACCGCCGGCCCGGCCGGCACCGCATCCGAGACCTCCGGCGAGGGACTGGCAGGACTCCCCGAGATCCCGCCCTACGCCGAAGTGGGGGCCCTGGACGCACGGGCTCTGTCGAGGACGCTCTTCGCGCGCCTCGAAACCCTCGAAGAGGGCACTTACGACCACTCCTACGTCCGCAACACCCTCGTCGAGCTGAACCTCGCGCTCGTCCGGTTCGCCGCCTCCCGGTTCCGCTCGCGCAGCGAGCCGATGGAGGACATCGTCCAGGTCGGCACCATCGGCCTGATCAAGGCGATCGACCGGTTCGAGCTGAGCCGCGGCGTGGAGTTCCCCACGTTCGCGATGCCGACCATCGTCGGTGAGATCAAGCGCTTCTTCCGCGACACCAGTTGGTCCGTGCGCGTGCCGCGCCGGCTCCAGGAGCTGCGGCTCGACCTCGCGAAGGCGGGCGACGAGCTGTCCCAGCGGCTCGACCGCGGGCCGACCGTGGCGGAGCTGTCCCAGCACCTCGGCATCACCGCCGAGGAGGTCGTCGAGGGCATGACGGCGAGCAACGCGTACACCGCCAGCTCGCTGGACGCCCAGCCCGAGGAGAACGACAGCGAGGGCTCGCTCGCGGACCGCATCGGCTACGAGGACCACGGCCTCGAAGGCATCGAGTACATCGAGTCGCTGAAGCCGCTCATCGCCTCGCTGCCCTCACGCGACCGCATGATCCTCTCGCTCCGCTTCGTCAGCAACATGACGCAGTCGGAGATCGGGGAGGAGCTGGGCATCTCTCAGATGCACGTGTCCCGGCTGCTCTCCCGGACGCTGGCCAAGCTCCGCAGGGGTCTGACCCTGGAGGAATGACGGACCCGGCCCCGGCCCCTGGACCCCAGGGACCGGGGCCGCCGCCCGTCAGGCCGCCAGGTCCCCGGCCGGGCGCCCCGCCGGCTCGTACGGGCTGCGCATCCGCAGGAAGCGGATCTCCAGGTCGTCGGCCAGGTAGTCCATCCGGCGCTCCCAGAAGTCGCGGAGGTGGGGCAGCGCCAGGTGCGCGTCGAGGTCGGCCTGGCTGCGCCACGCCTCGTAGAACACGAAGACGCCCGGCTCGTCGCGGTCCTCGTGGAAGTGGTACTCCAGGCAGCCCGGCTCCTGCCGGGTGGGCGCCACGAAGGAGAGCAGCAACCGCTCCAGCTCCTCGGCGCGTTCGGGCTTGGGCCGGGCGATGCCGACGAGTGTGACGAGCTGGTCCATCCGCGGTTCCTCTCCTCGGAAGGTACGACGGGACTCATACCTCGCGGACCGTAACACCCCGACAGGTACGATTCAAGCCGTACCTTGAGCCCGAAGGGAGGGCCGCCATGCCCGACGAGGAGGGGCACCCGGCCGTCGAGGAGATCGAGTTGGGCAGGGTGTTCGCCGCGCTCGCCGACCCGCTGCGCCGCCGCGTGGTGCGCGAGCTGGCCGGCGCGCCGCACGGCACGGCCCGTACCTGCAGCTCCTTCGGGCTGCCCGTCTCCAAGGCGACGGTCACCCACCACTTCCGCACCCTGCGGGAGGCCGGGCTGATCCGCCAGGTCGACCGGGGCAACAGCCGGATGGCCGGCCTGCGCCGCTCCGACATCGAGGCCCGCTTCCCCGGCCTGCTGGCCCTCCTGGTCGCGGAGACGGACGGGCGCGGGCCGGGCGCGTAGGCGGGCACGCGTGGGGCGCGTGGGTGGCGCGGTCGCGGCGCGCCGGGTGTCGGGCCGGCGCGTGGGCCGGTGCCCGCCGGGCCGGTGCGCGTGCGGGCGCGCGTGGACCGGCGGGACACGCTGCCCAAGGCGCTCGTCCCCGTCGACGTGCGGGCGGGCGCGCGTGGACCGGCGCCGGCGCGACGCGTAGGCGGGTGTGAGGGGGCGCGCCCTCGTGGGAGAGGCGGGCCCGTCGGTCAGCCGGCGGACCGCTCGCCCGCCGCCGACGCGCCCGTACGGACCACGCGCTCGCCGCCCCGCCAGACCGTGTCGACCAGCGGCACGCCCGGCCGGTAGGCGAGGTGGACGTGGCTCGGCGCGTCGAGGAGGACCAGGTCGGCGCGGGCGCCGGGGGCGATCCGGCCGATGTCGTCGCGGCGCAGCGCCGCCGCCCCGCCGGCGGTGGCGGACCAGACCGCCTCGTCCGGGGTCATGCCCATGTCCCGTACGGCGAGGGCGACGCAGAACGGCATCGACGAGGTGAACGACGAGCCGGGGTTGCAGTCCGTGGAGAGCGCGACGGTGGCTCCCGCGTCCAGGAGGCGCCGGGCGTCGGGCCAGGCGGCGCGGGTGGAGAACTCCGCTCCGGGCAGCAGCGTGGCGACGGTGCGGCCCTGCCCGAGCGCGTCCACGTCCGCGTCGGTGAGGTGGGTGCAGTGGTCGGCCGACGCGGCGTCGAGCTCGACGGCGAGCCGCACGCCGGGCCCGTACGAGAGCTGGTTGGCGTGGATGCGGGGGAGCAGCCCCTTGGCGCGGCCGGCCGTGAGGACGGCGCGCGCCTGGTCTCCGTCGAAGGCGCCCTCCTCGCAGAACACGTCGATCCAGCGGGCGTGCGGGGCGCAGGCATCCAGCATGGGGCCGGTGACCAGGTCGACGTAGGCGGCGGGGTCGTCGGCGTGGTCCGGGGGGACGATGTGGGCGCCGAGGTAGGTGACCTCGTCGGTGTGGCGGGCGGCGATGCGCAGGGCGCGGGCCTCGTCCTCGACGGTGAGGCCGTAGCCGGACTTGGTCTCCAGGGTGGTGGTGCCCTGGCGGAGGGCCTCGGCGAGGTAGCGGGCGACGTTGGCGGAGAGAGCCTCGTCGGAGGCGGCGCGGGTGGCGGCGACCGTGGTGCGGATGCCGCCCGCGCGGTAGGCCTGGCCCGACATCCGGGCATTGAACTCCTCGGTGCGGTCGCCCGCGAAGACGAGGTGGGAGTGCGAGTCGACGAAGCCCGGAATCATGGCGCGGCCGGCGGCGTCGACGACGTTGTCAGTGGCGGGTGCTCTGCTCGACTCACCGGTCCAGACGACGCGGTCGCCCTCGATGACGACGGCCGCGTCCCGGATCAGGCCCAGGGGGGTCCCGCTGCCGAAAGAGGGGTCATTGGTGACCAGGCTGGCGATGTGGGTGACGGCGGTGGTCGTCATCGGGAGGCTGTTCTCCTTGCGTTCCGCGGGCGCCCGGCACGCCCGAAGGGTGCGGGGCGCCGGGTGCTGGGGGCGGGCGGGGCGTCGGGCGCTCAGTCGTGCAGGGCGGAGACGGCCGCGGCGAGCGCTCGCGGGACGTCCTCGACGCGGGTGTGCCGGCCGTCCTGGACGATGTGCCGCCCCGCCACGACCGTGTGGCGCACATCGGCGGCGGAGGCGGCGAATACGGCGGTCTCCGCTGCCAGCCGGGGCACGGGTCCGGCCGTTCTGACGGAGTCCAGGGCCACGGTGGTCAGATCCGCCGGGGCGCCCGGCTCCAGCACGCCCGCCTCCGGGCGGCCGAGCGCGGCGTGCCCGTCGGCGGAGGCGGCGCGCAGGAGGGCGGCGGCCGTCCAGTGGCCCCGGACGTGGGTGCGCAGGCGCTCGTTGAGCTCCATCGCGCGCGCCTCCTCGAAGAGGTCGATCACGGCGTGGCTGTCGCTGCCCAGCGAGATCGGGGAGCCCGCCTTCTGGAGGGCGGCCGCCGGGCCGATGCCGTCGGCGAGGTCCCGCTCGGTGGTGGGGCACATGCAGGTGCCGGTGGCCGAGGCTCCGAGCAGGGCGATGTCCGCCTCGGTGAGGTGGGTGTTGTGGACGCCGGTGGTGCGCGGCCCGAGGACCCCGTGGTCGGCGAGGAGCCGGGTGGGGGTGCGGCCGTGGGCGGCCCGGCAGGCGTCGTTCTCCGCCGGCTGTTCGGAGAGGTGGACGTGCAGCGGTGCGCCGCGTTCCTCGGCCCACTGGGCGACGGTGCCCAACTGGTCGGCGGGGACGGCCCGCACGGAGTGCACGGCCGCGCCGATCACCGTGTGGTCGTCGCCCTTGAGGAGGGAGGCGCGCTCGGCCCAGGCGTCGGCGGTGGTGTCGGAGAAGCGCAGTTGGTGCCGGTTGGGCTTCTCGCCGAATCCGGCGGCGAGATAGGCGGTGTCCAGCAGGGTGATCCTGATCCCGGCCTCGGCGGCGGCCGCGATCAGCGCCTCGCCCATGGCGTTCGGGTCGGCGTAGGGCGTGCCGCCGGGCGCGTGGTGCAGGTAGTGGAACTCCCCGACGGCGGTGATGCCGGCGAGGGCCATCTCGGCGTACGTGGCGCGGGCCAGCTCGAAGTAGGTGTCCGGGGTGAGCCGGGAGGCCGTCCGGTACATCAGCTCGCGCCACGTCCAGAAGGTGCCCGAGCCCACCTGGACGGTGGCGCGCAGGGCCCGGTGGAAGGCGTGCGAGTGGGTGTTGGCGAGGCCGGGGAGCGTGAGCCCGCGCAGTGCGGTGGCGCCGGGCGGAGGGGCCGCGACCCCGGTCCTGACCCCGGCGACGCGGCCCTGGGCGACGTCCAGGGCGACGCCCGGCTCGACGTGCGTGCCGAGCCAGGCGTGCTCCATCCAGTACGTCGCGGTGGCGGGCGCGGCCGCGGCCCGGTTCGTCAACTGCACGCGAGACCCTCCAGTACGTCGGCGAGTGCGCGCACCCCTGCCGTGCAGTCGTCCTCGGCCGCGTGCTCGGCGGGTGAGTGCGAGATTCCGGTGGGGTTGCGCACGAAGAGCATGGCGGTGGGCGCCGAGGCGGACAAAATACCCGCGTCGTGGCCGGCGCCGGTGCCGAGGACGGGTACGGGGCGCCCCGTGTCGCCGGCGTCGGCCAGGATGCGGGCGAGTTCGTCGCGCAGGGCGTGCTCGAACTCGACCACGGGCGTGAAGGACTCGCGTATGACGTCGAGGTCGATCCCGGCCCGTTCGGCGTGTTCGCGGGCGGCCCGCTCGACCCCGGTGACGACGGCGTCCAGGGCGGCCTGGTCGGGGGCGCGGGAGTCGAGCCAGCCGCGTACGAGGGAGGGGATGGCGTTGACCCCGTTGGGCTCGACGGCGACCTTGCCGAAGGTGGCGAGGGCGCCTGCCAGTTCGGCCTCACGGCGGGCGGCGAGCACGGTCTCGGCGTACGGGAGCATCGGGTCGCGGCGGTCGGCGAGGCGGGTGGTGCCCGCGTGGTTCGCCTCGCCCCGGAAGTCGAACCGCCAGCGGCCGTGCGGCCAGATGGCGGAGGCGATGCCGACGGGGTCGCCGCTCAGGTCGAGGGCGCGGCCCTGCTCGACGTGGAGTTCGACGTACGCCCCGATCCGGGCCAGCCGCTCCGGGTCGGGCCCGATGGCCTCGGGGTCGTATCCGGCCTGCTCCATCGCCCGCGGCAGGGTGGTGCCGTCCGCGTCGCGGAGGCGGCGGGCGTCGGCGGCGGTGAGCTGCCCGGCCGCGAGCCGGGAGCCGACGCAGGCCAGGCCGAAGCGGGCGCCCTCCTCGTCGCCGAAGTTGGCGATCGCCAGCGGCCGGGTGACCTCCGCTCCCCTGCGGTGGAGTTCGTCGAGCGCGGCGAAGGCGGAGACCACGCCCAGCGGTCCGTCGAAGGCGCCGCCGTCCGGGACGGAGTCCAGGTGCGAGCCGGTGACGACGGCGTCCCCGGCCAGCGGGTCCCCGAGCCAGGCCCACTGGTTGCCGTTGCGGTCGCTCTCGCAGAGGAGGCCCCGCGCCCCGGCCTGCGCGCGGAACCAGGCCCGGCAGTCGAGGTCCGCCGGCGTCCAGGCGTACCGCCGGTAGCCGCCGCTGTCCGGGTGCCGTCCGAGGGGGGCCAGCTCGCGCCACATGGCCAGGAAGGAGTCGCCCGCCCGCCACTGCCGCGCGCCGCGGGGGGCGGGCGCGCCCGGTGCCGTGCCGGGGTGGGCGGGTGCCGTGCCGGGAAGGGCGGGTGCCGTGCCGGGGTGGGCGGGTCCGGACGCCGAGGGGCCCGCGGCCATCAGTCGGCCTCCGTCATGGGGACGCGGACGCCCTGTTCGGCGGCGACGGACTCGGCGATGTCGTATCCGGCGTCCACGTGGCGGATGACGCCCATGCCGGGGTCGTTGGTCAGGACGCGGCGGATCTTCTCGCCCGCGAGCTTCGTGCCGTCGGCGACGGTGACCTGGCCCGCGTGGATGGAGCGGCCCATGCCGACGCCGCCGCCGTGGTGGAGGGAGACCCAGGAGGCTCCGGAGGCCACGTTGACCATGGCGTTCAGCAGCGGCCAGTCGGCGATGGCGTCGGAGCCGTCGAGCATGGCCTCGGTCTCCCGGTACGGGGAGGCGACCGAGCCGCAGTCCAGGTGGTCGCGGCCGATGGCCAGCGGGGCCGCCAGCTCGCCACTGGCCACCATGTCGTTGAAGCGCTCGCCGGCCTTGTCGCGCTCGCCGTAGCCGAGCCAGCAGATGCGGGCGGGGAGGCCCTGGAAGCGGACGCGCTCGCCGGCCATCGTGATCCAGCGGCGCAGGGACTCGTTCTCCGGGAAGAGGTCCAGGATCGCCCGGTCCGTCTTGTGGATGTCCGACGCCTCGCCGGACAGCGCGGCCCAGCGGAAGGGGCCCTTGCCCTCGCAGAACAACGGCCGGATGTAGGCGGGGACGAAGCCGGGGAAGTCGAAGGCGCGGTCGTACCCGGCGAGCCGGGCTTCGCCGCGGATGGAGTTGCCGTAGTCGAAGACCTCGGCCCCGGCGTCCATGAAGCCGACCATGGCCTCGACGTGCCGGGCCATCGACTCGCGGGCCCGCTGGGTGAAGTCGGCGGGCTTCTCGGCGGCGAGGTCGGCCATGTCGTCGAAGTCGACGCCGAGCGGCAGGTAGGCCAGCGGGTCGTGGGCGCTGGTCTGGTCGGTGACGATGTCGACGGGCGCGCCCTCGGCGAGCATCCGGGGCAGCAGCTCCGCCGCGTTGCCGAGGAGGCCGATCGAGAGCGGGCGGCGGGCGTCGCGGGCTTCGACGGCGAGCTGGAGGGCGTGTTCCAGATCGTCGGCCCTGACGTCCAGGAAACGGTGCTCGATCCGGCGCTCGATGGCGCGCGGGTCGCAGTCGACGCAGATCGCCACGCCGTCGTTCATGGTGACGGCGAGCGGTTGGGCCCCGCCCATGCCGCCGAGCCCGGCGGTCAGGGTGATGGTCCCGGCCAGCGTCCCGCCGAACTTCTTGGCGGCGACGGCGGCGAACGTCTCGTAGGTGCCCTGGAGGATGCCCTGGGTGCCGATGTAGATCCAGGACCCGGCGGTCATCTGCCCGTACATGGTGAGCCCCAGGGCCTCCAGGCGGCGGAACTCCTCCCAGTTGGCCCAGTCGCCGACCAGGTTGGAGTTGGCGATGAGCACGCGCGGGGCCCACTCGTGGGTCTGCATGACGCCCACCGGGCGGCCGGACTGGACGAGCATCGTCTCGTCCCGCTTGAGCGTCTCCAGCGTGCGGACCATCGCGTCGAACGAGCGCCAGTCGCGGGCCGCCTTGCCCGTGCCGCCGTAGACCACGAGCCGGTCGGGGTGTTCGGCCACCTCCGGGTCGAGGTTGTTCTGGAGCATCCGCAGCGCGGCTTCCTGCTGCCATCCCAGGGCGGTCAGTGCGCTGCCGCGCGGCGCCCGGACGGGGCGGGGTCCTGACATGGCGGTGCCTCCTCGCGACGGTGAACAACTATTCACATCCTGATGTGCTGAATAGACGTAGTCAACAGGTGCGGTTTCCGCCCCGGCCGGGAATGCCTCCTCCCTACCGACCCGGAGGCCGAACCGGAGGCATCGATGAGCACTCCCGAGACACCCTCGCCGGCGCAGCCCGAGGGGCACGACGAGGGCCCGGGCGGCGCACCGCCGCTCAAGCGCGCCCTCGGCCCCAAGCTGCTGCTCCTCTTCGTGATCGGCGACATCCTGGGCACCGGCATCTACGCCACCACGGGGGACGTGGCCGGGAAGGTGGGCGGCGCGCTGTGGCTGCCGTTCGCGATCGGCTTCGTCGTCGCCCTGCTGACGGCGTCCTCGTACGTCGAGCTGGTCGGCAAGTACCCGAAGGCGGCCGGGGCCGCGCTCTACACCCACAAGGCGTTCAAGGTCCCGTTCCTGACCTTCGTCGTCGCCTTCATGGTGATGTGCTCCGGGCTGTCCTCGGCGAGCGCGGCGGCGCGGGCGTTCGGCGGGGACTACCTGGGGGAGTTCACCGACGCGGTGCCGCCGACCCTGATCGCGATCCTGTTCGTCGTCGCCCTCGCCGCGATCAACCTGCGCGGGGTCTCCGAGTCGGTGAAGGCCAACGTCGTGCTCACCCTCGTCGAGGTGAGCGGCCTCGCGGTGATCCTCGGGATCGGCGCGTACGCGGTGTTGAGCGGCGAGGGCGAGCCCTCCCGGCTCACCCAGATCGAGGCGGGCTCCACCGGGTACGCCGTGCTCACCGGGGTGCTCGGCGCGACCGCGCTCGGTTTCTTCGCCTTCGTGGGCTTCGAGGACTCCGTCAACATGGCCGAGGAGACCAAGGACCCCGCCCGCTCCTTCCCGCGCGCCATCTTCATCGGGGTGGGCGTCACCGGCACCGTCTACGTCCTGGTCGCCCTGGTCTCCTCGCTGCTGGTCGACCCCCGCACCCTGGAACGGTCCAGCGGCCCGCTGCTGGAGGTGGTGAAGGCCGGGGGCGCCGACTTCCCGCCGAAGCTCTTCGCGCTGATCGCCCTGTTCGCCGTCACGAACTCGGCCCTGATCAACATCATGATGGCCTCCCGGCTCTGCTACGGCATGGCGAACGAGCGCATCCTGCCGCCCGCGATGGGCAAGGTGCTGAAGGGCCGCCGCACCCCGTGGGTCGGCATCGTCTTCGTCTCCGTCCTGGCCATCGGCCTGGTCTCCACCGGCGAGATCGAGGGACTCGGCGACACGACGTCGTTCCTGCTGCTCTGCGTCTTCGCCGTGGTCAACGTCGCGGTGCTGGTGCTGCGCAGGGACCGGGTGGAGCACCGCCACTTCCGTACGCCGACGGCGCTCCCCGTGCTCGGCGCGCTCACCTCGCTGATCCTCGCGAGCCCGCTCGCCGACCGGGGCTCGGACGTGTACGTGCGCGCCGGGGTCCTGCTGCTGATCGGCATCGCGCTGTGGGCGGTCAACAGGGCGGTGATGGCGGCCCGCGAGAAGTCCGGCGCGCCGACGGCCTGAAGGCGGGGGGGGGCTGGTGGTGGGGGCCCGGTGGGCGGCGAACCGGCATCCCGGCGGGCGGCGAACCGGCGGGGGTGCGGGGGGGTGCGCCGGGCTGCACGCCGGGGGTGTGCGTCGGCCGGTGCGCACGCCGAACGCGTACGCCAGCCGGTGCGCGCGCCAGCCGGGTACGTGCACCCCGGCGCGCGTGTCGAACGCGTAGGGCAGCCGGTGCGCACGCCGAACGCGTACGCCAACCCGCTCACGCGGGCGTACGTCAGCGCTCCCCGGAACCGGAACGATGGCCCCCCGACCCACCGCCCACCGGCCCGGCACCCACCGACCCGCGAGGCGCGGGCCGGTGTCAGCGCCGACGCCGCGCCCCGCCCGGTGCGGCGTCGCCCGCCATCGGGCCTGTCGTGCGGTGCGCCCGCACCCGCTTGCCGACCGGGCTGCCGGGCGCCGCCCAGTCGGTGCGCACCCAGTACAGGACGTCCTCCCGCTGCTCCCGCCGCCCGATCCGTACGGCCTTCAGCCAGAGCCCGGCGCCCGCACCGGCCAGCAGCAGCCCACCGGCCCCCGGCAGCGCGAACGAGGACGCCACCGCCACCGCGAACGCCCCCAGCAGCCACCACCGCCGCCCGCGCCGCCAGGCCCGTACGGTCACGGCCCGGTCCTGGAGGAAGTCGCCGCGCCCGGCGCGGGTGGCGTCGCGGGCCAGGGACGCGTACCGCCCGCCGCGCGCCGACGCCACGACGGCGGCGGTGACCAGGAAGAGCGCCGCCCCGGCCAGCAGCCCGATCCGACGGCCGGCCACCCCCGGTACGAACGCTCCCACCGCGGCGGCCACCAGACCCGACCACCAGAGCGGGGCAGCTCCCGCCCGTACGGCCACGGCCACTCTCGCCAGCGACTGCCCTCCGCGCCCCACGTGCGCACTCCTCTCCGCTGTCACGCGCTCCGCGCACCGACCGCACCGCGGTGCTCCTGGGCGCGGAGGGTAACGGCCGCAGATGAGTGCCGCGTGAGAATCGCGGGGACCGGGCGCACGCCCGTCACCCCCGCCCCGGCGCTCGACCGACACCCCCGCACCGGCGCGCGCCCCGTCACTCAGCTCCCCGGCGCGCGCCCCGTCCTCCCCCTCGCACCGGCGCGCGGCCCGCTGCACCCCGCCCCGGCGCTCGACCGACACCCCCGGCCCCGGCGCGCGGCCCGCACTCCCCTCCCCGGCCCCGGCGCGCGCCGGGGCCGGGGGCTACTCCGCGAACAGCCCGCGCGCCGCCGCCCGTACGTCGAACTCCTCCAGCCGCGCCTGGGCGTCGGGCAGCTCGTCGCAGATCGCCTCCAGCAGCACCCGCCCCAGCAGCATCGGCGCGCAGACCGTGTCGAAGGAGAGCCCGGAGCCGATGGCCGCCGGGAGCAGCAGATCGCTGTGCTTGGCGACGGGCGCGAAAGCGGAGTCGGCGACCGTCACGACGGTCAGCCCCTGGTCGCGGGCGTACGCCAGCGCGTCCACGCTCTCCTTGGGGTGGCGCGGCAGCGCGAAGCACATCAGGGCGGTGGCCCCGGCCCGGCGCGCGGAGTCGATCCGGTCGAGCAGCACGCTGCCGCCCTCGTCGAGGACCCGGACGTCGGGGTGCACCTTGGCCGCGAAGTAGCCGAAGCCGCGCGCCTGCGAGGACGCGGCGCGCAGCCCGAGCACCGGCAGGGGCCGCGAGCGGGCCAGCACCCGCCCCGCCCGCTCCACCGGCGCGGGGTCCGCGAGCAGGTCGCAGAGGTGCTGGAGGTTGTCGATCTCGGCGCGGACGGCCTGCTGGTACTCGTTGTACGCGTCCCCCGCCTCCTCCTGGTCCGCGTCGGCGGGCGCGACCTCGCGCAGGTGGCGGCGGAGCGCCGGGTAGCCGTCGAAGCCGAGCGCGACGGCGAAACGGGTGACGGAGGGCTGGCTGACACCGGCCAGCTCGGCCAGCTCGACGCTGGAGAGGAACGGCGCGTCGGCGGCCCGGCGGACCATGCAGTGCGCGATGCGCCGCTGGGTGGGCGTGAGCCGGTGCCCCTCGAAAAGCCGCTGCAACCGTGCGGCGGGGCTGCTCCCACTCATGCTGTCCCCTTGCTGGATCCGTCGCGCCACGGCCGGCGGCGACAGATCCATTCAGCCAGGTGGGCCGATGCATGTCCATATGCACCGACTCCCCGCACGATGTCCGGGGCCGGGGCGGGGTTTCCGGCGGCGCCGCCAGGGCCCGGTGGGCGGCGGCCGCGCCGCACCGGCCCCCACCGTCCCCGAAGGCCGCCGGGCCTCCCGACCGCCTCGGGAACAGCCGCGGGGGGGGGGGGGGGGGGGGGGGGGGGGGGGGGGGGGGGGGGGGGGGGGGGGGGGGGGGCGCCAGAGCCGCAGAGGAAGGGGGAAGAGGAGAGTGTACAGCTAACGAGAAAC
>NZ_JBVJCD010000055.1:30357-39177 GCF_055588985.1 Streptomyces sp. NPDC041970 | reverse complement strand
CCCCCCCCCCCCCCCCCCCCCCCCCCCCCCCCCCCCCCCCCCCCCCCCCCCCCCCCCCCCCCCCCCCCCCCCCCCCCCCCCCCCCCCCCGCCGCGGCCGGGCCGCCCTGCCGGGAGGGAGGGGACCGGTGGCGCGCCCGGACCGGTGAGAGGGCGGAAGATGGGTACGGACCAGGGTGATCACCGCTCCGGTGCCCCGGCCCGCCCCCGCGGACCGGTCGACGACGCGACGTACGAGGAGACCCGATGGCGCACGAACGGGCCGGACAGCCGGCGCACTCCGCGGACCTGGTGGACGTGGCCCGACTGGTGACGGCCTACTACGCCCTCCACCCCGACCCGGCCGACCCCGCCCAGCGGGTGGCCTTCGGCACCTCGGGCCACCGCGGCTCCGCGCTCGCCGCCGCCTTCAACGACGACCACATCGCCGCCACTACCCAGGCGATCTGCGACTACCGGGCCCGGCAGGGCACCGACGGGCCCCTCTACCTCGGCGCCGACACCCACGCCCTGTCCGAGCCCGCCCGCGTCACCGCCCTGGAGGTGCTCGCCGCCAACGGGGCCACCGTGCTGATCGACGCCGAGGACGGGTACACCCCGACTCCCGCCGTCTCGCACGCCATCCTCACGTACAACCGGGGGCGCACCGAGCACCTCGCCGACGGGATCGTGGTCACCCCCTCGCACAACCCGCCCGCGGACGGCGGTTTCAAGTACAACCCGCCGAACGGGGGACCGGCCGCGTCGGACGCCACCTCCTGGATCCAGGACCGCGCGAACGCCCTCATCGAGGCGGGGCTCGGCGAGGTCCGCCGCATCCCGTACGCCCGCGCGCTGGCCGCCGACACCACCCGCCGCCACGACTTCCTCGGCGCCTACGTGGACGACCTGCCCTCCGTGCTCGACCTCGACGCCGTCCGCGACGCCGGCCTCCGCATCGGCGCGGACCCGCTCGGCGGCGCGTCCGTCGCCTACTGGGGGCGGATCGCGGAGCGGCACCGGATCGACCTCACCGTGGTCAACCCGCTGGCCGACCCCACCTGGCGGTTCATGACGCTGGACTGGGACGGCAAGATCCGCATGGACTGCTCCTCCCCGTACGCCATGGCCTCGCTGATCGACCAGCGCGACGCGTACGCGATCGCCACCGGGAACGACGCCGACGCCGACCGGCACGGCATCGTCACCCCCGACGGCGGGCTGATGAACCCCAACCACTACCTGGCCGTCGCCATCGGCTACCTCTTCACCCACCGCGACCGCTGGGCGGCCGGGACCGGCATCGGCAAGACGCTGGTCTCCTCCTCGATGATCGACCGGGTCGCGCACGACCTGGGCCGGACCCTGGTGGAGGTCCCGGTCGGCTTCAAGTGGTTCGTCGACGGCCTCTACGACGGCAGCCTCGGCTTCGGCGGCGAGGAGTCCGCCGGCGCCTCGTTCCTGCGCCGCGACGGCCGGGTGTGGACCACGGACAAGGACGGCATCCTGCTGGCGCTCCTGGCCTCCGAGATCACCGCCGTCACCGGCTCCACCCCCTCCCAGCACTACGCCCGGCTCACCGAGCGCTTCGGCGACCCGGCCTACGCCCGCGTCGACGCGCCCGCCACCCGCGAGGAGAAGGCGGTCCTGGCCCGGCTCTCCCCGCGGCAGGTCAAGGCCGACACCCTGGCGGGCGAACCCGTCACCGCCGTGCTCACCGAGGCCCCCGGCAACGGAGCGGCGATCGGCGGCCTCAAGGTCTGCACCGACAGCGCCTGGTTCGCCGCCCGCCCCTCCGGCACCGAGGACGTCTACAAGGTGTACGCGGAGAGCTTCCAGGGCCCCGACCACCTCGCGCGCGTCCAGGAGGAGGCCCGCGCCCTGGTCTCCGAGGCGCTCGGCGACGCGTAGGACGCCGGGGCCGCCGCCGCCGGCGGCGGCCCCGGCGCGGGCTCAGCCCGCGGCGTCCGTGCGGAACACGCGCAGGATCTCCTCGGCGGCCAGCGTCGCCGTCAGCGTGCCCTCCCGCACCCGCTGTTCGAGCTCCGGCGCGAGCCTGCGCACCGCCGGATGGCTCCGCAGGCTCTCCAGCAACTCGTCCCGGACCATCGTCCACGCCCAGTCGACCTGCTGGTCACGGCGCTTGGCCGCCAGCCGCCCGGTGGACTCCAGGACCTCGCGGTGCTGCTCCAGGCGTTCCCACAGCGCCTCCAGCCCCGTCGACTCGCGCGCACTGCACGTGAGCACCGGGGGGGTCCACGCCGCGTCCACCGGGTGCATCAGCCGCAGCGCACCCGCCAGTTCGCGCGCCGCCGAGCGGGCGTCGCGCTCGTGCGGGCCGTCGGCCTTGTTCACCGCGATGGCGTCCGCCAGCTCCAGGACGCCCTTCTTGATGCCCTGCAACTGGTCCCCGGTGCGCGCCAGCGTGAGCAGCAGGAAGGTGTCCACCATGTTGGCCACCGCCGTCTCCGACTGCCCGACGCCCACCGTCTCCACCAGCACCACGTCGTAACCCGCCGCCTCCATCACCACGATGGACTCGCGGGTCGCCTTCGCCACCCCGCCCAGCGTCCCGGCGGTGGGGGAGGGGCGGACGAAGGCGGCCGGGTCGACCGCCAGCCGCTCCATCCGGGTCTTGTCGCCCAGGATGGACCCGCCGGTGCGGCTGGAGGACGGGTCCACGGCCAGCACCGCCACCCGGTGCCCGAGCCCCGTGAGCATGGTGCCGAGCGCGTCGATGAACGTGGACTTGCCCACCCCCGGCACCCCGCTGACGCCGATCCGCCGGGCCGCTCCCGCGTGCGGCAGCAACCGGCTCAGCAACCGCTGCGCCAGCACCCGGTGTTCGGCCCGCGTCGACTCGACGAGCGTGATCGCGCGGGCCACGTGCGCCCGCCTGCCGTCGAGCACTCCCTGGACGTAACCGTCGATGTCGATCCTCGCGGCCATCCGTCAGCGGCTCACAGCTCGTGGCCGAGCGCGGCGCCGAGCCGCGTCACCAGGTCGTGGGCGGCGTCGGGGATCACCGTGCCCGGCGGGAAGACCGCCGCGGCGCCCGCCTCGCGCAGGGTCTCGACGTCCTGCGGCGGGATCACCCCGCCCACCACGACCATGATGTCCTCGCGGCCCTCGGCGGCCAGCTCCTCCCGCAGCGCGGGCACCAGGGTGAGGTGCCCGGCCGCCAGCGAGGAGACGCCCACGATGTGCACGTCCGCCTCGACGGCCTGCCGCGCCACCTCGCCCGGCGTCTGGAACAGCGGGCCGACGTCCACGTCGAAGCCCAGGTCGGCGAAGGCCGTGGCGATCACCTTCTGGCCCCGGTCGTGGCCGTCCTGGCCCATCTTGGCGACCAGGATGCGCGGCCGGCGGCCCTCCGCCTCCTCGAACGCGTCGACCAGCGCGCGGGTCCGGTCCACCGAGGGGGACTCTCCTGCCTCTTTGCGGTACACACCGGAGATCGTACGGATCTGCCCCGCGTGCCGCCCGTACACCTTCTCCAGCGCGTCCGAGATCTCCCCGACCGTGGCCATCGCCCGCGCCGCGTCGACCGCCAGGGCCAGCAGGTTGCCCTCCAGCCCCGGACCCGGCGCGCGCCCGGCGGCTGCCGTCAGCGCCCGCAGCGCCTCCTGGCACGCCGCCTCGTCGCGCTCCTCGCGCAGCCTCCGCAACTTCTCGACCTGCTGGGCGCGCACCGAGGAGTTGTCGACCTTGAGCACGTCGATGCGCTCGTCGGTCTCCACCCGGTACTTGTTCACCCCGATCACCGGCTGCCGCCCGGAGTCGATCCGCGCCTGCGTCCGGGCGGCGGCCTCCTCCACCCGGAGCTTGGGGATGCCCGCGTCGATGGCCTTCGCCATCCCTCCGGCCTTCTCCACCTCCTGGATGTGCTGCCAGGCCCGGTCCGCCAGGTCGCGGGTCAGCTTCTCCACGTACGCGCTGCCGCCCCACGGGTCGATGACCCGGCACGTGCCGGACTCCTGCTGGAGCAGCAACTGCGTGTTGCGGGCGATCCGCGCCGAGAAGTCGGTGGGCAGCGCCAGCGCCTCGTCCAGGGCGTTGGTGTGCAGCGACTGGGTGTGCCCCTGGGTCGCCGCCATCGCCTCCACGCACGTGCGCGTCACGTTGTTGAACACGTCCTGCGCCGTCAGCGACCAGCCCGACGTCTGCGAATGGGTGCGCAGCGACAGCGACTTGGGGTTCTTCGGCTCGAACTGCGCCACCAGCCTGGCCCACAGCAGCCGGGCCGCCCGCAACTTGGCGACCTCCATGAAGAAGTTCATGCCGATCGCCCAGAAGAACGACAGCCGCGGCGCGAACGCGTCCACGTCCAGCCCGGCCTCCCGGCCCGCCCGCAGGTACTCCACTCCGTCGGCCAGGGTGTACGCCAGCTCCAGGTCGGCCGTCGCCCCGGCCTCCTGAATGTGGTAGCCGGAGATGGAGATGGAGTTGTAGCGGGGCATCTTCCGCGAGGTGTACGCGAAGATGTCGGAGATGATCCGCATCGAGGGGATCGGCGGGTAGATGTAGGTGTTGCGGACCATGAACTCCTTGAGGATGTCGTTCTGGATGGTCCCGGCCAGCTTCTCGGGCGGCACGCCCTGCTCCTCGGCCGCCACGATGTACAGCGCCAGCACGGGGAGCACCGCGCCGTTCATCGTCATCGACACCGACATCCGGTCCAGCGGAATGCCGTCGAACAACTGGCGCATGTCGTAGAGGGAGTCGATGGCCACCCCCGCCATGCCGACGTCGCCGGTGACGCGGGGGTGGTCGCTGTCGTACCCCCGGTGCGTCGGCAGGTCGAAGGCGACCGACAGCCCCTTCTGCCCGGCCGCGAGGTTGCGCCGGTAGAAGGCGTTGGACTCCTCGGCGGTGGAGAACCCGGCGTACTGCCGGATGGTCCAGGGCTGGTTGACGTACATCGTCGGGTAGGGCCCGCGCAGGTACGGGGCGATGCCCGGATACGAGTGCAGCGCCTCCAGGCCCTCGAGGTCGTCCCCGGTGTAGAGGGGCTTGACCGTGATGCCCTCGGGGGTCTCCCAGAGCAGGTCCGTGCCGGACTCCTCGGCCGCCTTCGCCGCCGCCGCCCGCCACCGACCGGGCGAGCCGTCCGGGGGAGCGGGGGACTCCAGCGCGATCTCGGAGAAGTCGGGAACGGCGGGTTCGGGCACGGTGGGGTTCGCTTCCGTGGGCGGTGTGGGCATCACGCCACTCCCATCCGGTCGAGTACGGAGGTGAGGGAGGCGACCGTGTCGCAGCCCGCGAAGACGTGGCCGTCGACGCCGGCGTACGCGCCGGGCCGCCCCGCGAGGAGGATCTCGACCGCGCCCGCCGACCTCAGCGCACCGGCCACCTCCTCCGCCTGCTCGGCGTAGAGCGCGTCCGAGGAGCACAGGCAGGCGACGGCGGCGCCGGAGGCGGCCAGCGCCCCCGCCGCCGTGTCCGCGTCCACCGACACCGGCTCGTGCACCGCCTCGATCCCGCCCGCCCCGAAGAGGTTGACGGCGAACGAGACCCGCGCCGTGTGCGCGGCGGCCGGTCCCAGCGCGGCGATGAACACCTTCGGACGGGAGCCCGTCGCGGCGAGGTGCGCGTCGGAGCGGGCGCGCAGCGCCTCGAACGCCTCGTCGCGCCGCACCCGCGGCAGACCGCCCGGAGCCCCTGCGTACGGGTCGGGGGCCGGCTCGCGCTCCACCGGGGCCTCCGCGGGCTGCGGGAACTCGCTCACCCCGGTGACCGGCTCCACCCGGCGGGCCAGCCGGGCGCTGCGCACCGCCCAGGTGGCGGCCAGCCGCTCGGCGGCCATCCCGGAGCGCAGCGCGCCGGGCAGTCCGCCCGCACGCTCGGTCTCCTGGAAGAACGCCCAAGCGGCGGCGGCGAGTTCGTCGGTCAGCCGCTCCACGTACCAGGAGCCGCCCGCGGGGTCGACGACCCGCGCCAGATGGGACTCCTCGATCAGGATCGTCGAGGTGTTGCGGGCGACCCTGCGGGCGAACGCGTCGGGAAGCCCCAGCGCGTGGTCGAACGGCAGCACCGTCACGCAGTCCGCGCCCCCCACGCCCGCGCCGAGCGCGGCGAGCGTGGTGCGCAGCATGTTCACCCACGGGTCGCGGCGCGTCATCATGACCGGCGAGGTGACGGCGTGCTGCCGCTGCGCCCCGGCGCCGGGCGCGCCCGAGGCCTCGGCGACCCTCGCCCACAGCCGGCGCGCGGCGCGCAGCTTGGCGATGGTCAGGAACTGGTCCGCGGTGGCCGCGTAACGGAACTCGAGCTGGCCGCAGGCCGCCTCCACGCTCGACCCCGCGCCGGTCAGGGCCCGCAGGTAGGCGACGCCGGCGGCCAGGGAGAGCCCCAGTTCCTGGGCGGCCGATCCGCCCGCCTCGTGGTACGGCAGCGCGTCCACGGCGATGGCCCGCAGCCGCGGGTACCGCTCCTGGCACACCCGCGCCCAGCGCACCGCCGGGGCGAGGTCGGCCTCGACGCCCGTCCGGGCCTCGTGGCCGAGCGGGTCCGCGCCGAGCGTGCCGCGCACCTCGTCGGCGGGGACGCCGCGCTCCTCGTGGAGCCGGAGCAGGGCCGCGGCCGCGGCGTCGAGGCCGGTCGGGGCGTCGAGGGCGATGGGCGCCAGGTCGAGGAGGACTCCCTCCAGCGCGCGGGGCAGCGCGTCGGCGGGGACGCCCGCCGGGCCGCCCACGGTGAGCCAGAGCGAGGTGGCCCCGTTCTCCAGGTCGCCGAGGACCGCCTCGTTCAGCCGGGCGGGGTCGGTCAGGGCGTGGCGCTGGCGCACGTCCCAGCCCCCGGTGGTGTTCCCCTCCGCCCTGCCGCCCCGCGTGAAGGGGGCGAAGCCGGGGAAGCCGGCCCGGGGCGACCTGTCGTGGGCGGTGTAGAGGGGGCGTGTGGTGAGCCCGTCCTCCAGTGTGGTGGACAGCGCTTCCTCGGCGGCCTCGCCCGAGACGTCCTCGCCCGACTTGCGCAGTACGCCTTCGACGAGGCGCTGCCACTGGTCATGGGAGGGGTCCGGGAACGCGGCGGCCGGAGAGAGCCCGTCAGCAGGCTGGACCGTCATGCTCAGATGCTAGGGCAGCGCGCGGAATGAGCAGCAGGGGCACGTGCTGTGATCTTGCCCTCCCGGGTCCGGGGACGTTTGCCCGCGCACGGGCACGAAGGGCGCAGCGCGCCCGGAAGGTGCGCAACACGGCCGTGGCCGGAAGCAGG
Source organism: Streptomyces sp. NPDC041970 (assembly GCF_055588985.1). Classification (NCBI taxonomy): domain Bacteria; kingdom Bacillati; phylum Actinomycetota; class Actinomycetes; order Kitasatosporales; family Streptomycetaceae; genus Streptomyces; species Streptomyces sp. NPDC041970. The sequence continues at coordinate 31,984 of NZ_JBVJCD010000055.1, read as the reverse complement.
GGTAATCCAGGCCGTGATGCATATTATGTGCGAAGTTTCCTGGTTTCCCGTGCAATATCTGGAATGCCCGTATCCACCCCGGTGCTCTCGCGGACGCCGGGATGCGGAGAGGACGCGACCGTGGCCGCAGAGCCCTTGGAACACCTCGTCATCGCCTTTCCCGCCGCCCGCTTCGCCGGGGCCGTCGCCCCCGTCCTCGCCGACGCCGTGGCCTCCGCCGCCCTGAACGCCCGCGACCTCGCCTTCGTCCGCCGCACCGAGGACGGCGCCCTGGTTTGGGCGGACGTACGGGAGATCGACCCGGAGGGCGTCCTGCCCCTCGGCGCGGAGGAGGGCGGACAGGCGGCCGCGCTGCGCGCGGAGGACCTCGCGGCGCTCGACAGGAGCGTGCCGCGCGGCGACACGGCCGCGATCGTCGTCCGCGAGGACCTGTGGGCCCCGCCGCTGGCCCGCGCGGTCCGCGAGGCGGGCGGCGCGCTCGTCGCCCACGAGATCCTCGGAGCGGACGGGGGAGCGGAGGAGGACATCATCACCCGGCTGGAGCGCCTGGCCGAACTGTGGAAGCGGGACGTCCTCAGCGACGCCGAGTTCGGGGCGCTGAAGACGGAGCTGCTGTCGGACTGAGGCCCGGACGGCGTCCGACGCGGTGCGCGAGCCCGCTTCCCGTGCGCCGCACCGCCGGGTCCGAGGTGTGGAACTCCAGGAACCCATCGGGGAAATGAGGCAGTTCATCGTGCAGACCGCCCGGACCGTCCCGTCCGCCACCGTCGTGAACCTGCGCGACCTGGGCGGCATCACGCTGGGCCGCGGCCGCCGGGTGCGGCAGAACATCCTGTTCCGCTCGGGTCAGTTGAGCGACCTCGACCCGGAGCGCGACCGCGCGGTGGCCGCCCTCGGCGTCCGCACCGTGGTGGACCTGCGCACCGCCGACGAACGGCGGTGGGCCCCGGACCGGCTGCCGGAGCGGGCCAGGCTCTTCGTGGCCGACGTGCTCGGCGACCACCCCGGCGTGGCGCCCGCCCGGCTGCGGTCGCTGCTCGCCGACCCGGCCGGGGCGGAGCGGGCCCTGGGGGGCGGCCGGGCCGAGGAGCTGTTCGCCCAGACCTACCGCAAGCTGGTCCTCTCACCCGGCGCCGCGGCCGCCTACCGGGCGTTCCTGGAGACCGCGGCCGACCCCGCCGCGCGTCCGGTGCTCTTCCACTGCACGGCGGGCAAGGACCGCACCGGCTGGGCGGCGGCCCTCCTGCTCATGATCCTGGGGGCGTCCCGCGACACGGTGCGCACCGACTTCCTCGCGGTGAACCCGGCGGTACGGGCCGCCTTCGCCCCGTCCGTGCGCACGTTCCTCGAAGGCGGCGGCGATCCCGTCGTCGCGGCGGCCGTCGTCGAGGTCCGCCCGCGCTACCTGGACGTGGCGCTCGACGCCGTGGACGAACGCTGGGGCGGCCTGGAGGGCTATGTGCGCAACGGGCTGCGGGTGCCCGAGGCGGCGTTGGAGCGGCTGCGCGACGGACTGGTGATCAGCGGCTGAACGGCGGAGGGGGGGGGGGGGGGGGGGGGGGGGGGGGGGGGGGGGGGGTGGGAGGGGGGGGGGGGGGGGGGGTGCGGGCCTCGCAAAAGCCCGGCC
>NZ_JBVJCD010000055.1:0-30347 GCF_055588985.1 Streptomyces sp. NPDC041970 | reverse complement strand
CGCAAGGCGTGGGCGGCGGGATGGGGCGAGCGGCGGGCCATGCGCGCCCGGCCCCCCCCCCCCCCCCCCCCCCCCCCCCCCCCCTCGCGCGCCGCGGGGCGTGGCCCCTCTACAGCCGGACAAGACGCTCCGTCAGGTCGCGGTAGTCCTGCAGCGCGAGCCGCAGCTCCTCGGTCCCGCCCCCCGCGCCGCCGCCCTCGCCGCCGGCCGAGCGCAGCCGCCGCCGACGCTCCTCCAGGCCCGAGACGAGCCCCGCGACGACCTCCTCGAACGCGGCGTCGGCCTCCCGCACCGCCCGGTGCGGGTCCTCCACGAACCCGGCCACGGCCTCCCGCAGGCGTACGGCGAACGCCTCCCGCTCCGCGGGGTCGAAGAGCGGCTGTCCGGCGTCCGCTCCGCTCCCGGCGTGGGCGCGGTCGGCGGCGGGCGCGCCCTGCGGGACCGAACGGCCCGGCTCGGCGGGGGCGGCGGGAGCCGTCCCCCGGCCCGAGTCCGCGGCTGTCGTGTGCTCCTGTGTCAGGGGGGCGTCCGCGCCGACGGGGCCGGAGCGGTCGGCCTGGCCCGGAATGTGCGTCGTCGAGTCCGGTATCCGCTTGATGGTCATGATGTGGAGTTTCCCTTCACCAGGTGTCGGTTGCGGTGCGTCCGCTTCGCGGGGCCGGCCGAGAGCAGCGCGTCGAAGAGCCCGCGGGCCCCGACCAGCGCCTCGCGCATCTCCTCGGTGCTCCGCTCCCCGCCGCGCGCGGCGTGCAGCCGGCGGTAGCCCTCGACGTGCGAGGCGTGGTGGACGGAGAGCGCGTCGGTGTGGTCCTCGAAGCTGTGGCCGTCCGGGAAGCCGCGGTCGCGCGACAGGTCGGCCAGGAGGGCGTCGGCCTCCGCCAGCGCCTGCTGGGGCGACTGGACGAAGAGCTCCTGGGCGCTCGCCCAGCGGGCGGCGTACCGCGTGCGGGCCTCCTCGCCGAGCGGTCGCGCCTCCAAGTGCCCGTGCCGCCTCACCCGCTCGTCCAGCTCGCGTTCGGCGGCGTCCGTGTCGCCGCCGTGCCGGGCGACCACGCGGTCGTACTCCGGGCCGAAGCGGCCGCGCAGCCCGCGGCCGCCGAGCGGGCGCTTCCGCAGGAGGAGGAACGCGGCGACGGCCACCGCGACCACCACGGCGATGATGATGATCGTCGTCTTCACGACCGCCGCCCCCCGCGCGCCCCGACGGTTGCGTAACTCTGCTGTCGCACGTGCTCAACCCCTTCCGATACGGGCCCGGCGGTCCAACCGCCGGGCGGCGTGCAGGGGTTCGTGTACCCCCGTATCGCCCATCGAGGCCACCGCTCGGTGAGCGGCGGCCTCGTGCCGCGAGGGGGACGGGGCGAAGCGCGCCGGAGGGCGGCGACGACCGGGCGGGAACACCGGGAGTCGGCTCCGCCTCCTGGGTCGACCGGCGGATCCACGAGGACGAGCGGCGCGGCGACCTCGCCCGGCTGCCGGCCGCCGAGGTGAGAGGGAACCTCGGACGGGCGCTGCGGACGCCGCCCGAGGGCCCGCCGCTCGACGCCCCGTCCCTTCGACGTCGAGGAGACGTCCGCCGCCGGCGCGCGGACCGCCGCCCGGCCCGAGAGCCCCGCGGCCCCGGTGCGTGATACTCGCCGTATGGGAACAGGGAAGAGGGGGCGCGGGCGCGCCCCCGCCGCGGCGGACGTGCTGATCCGCCGGGCCGCGGCGGGCGACGCCGGCCGGCTCACCCGGCTGGTCCGCACGTCCGGCGCCTACGAGGGGCCGTACGCGTCGATGGTCGAGGGCTACCGGATCGGGCCGGACTACATCGCGGCGCACCGGGTCTTCGTCGCCGCCGAGGGCGGGACGGATCGGGTCCTCGGCTTCTACGCGCTGCTGCTCGACCCGGCCGAACTGGACCTGCTCTTCGTCGCGGACGGCGCCCAGGGGCTCGGCATCGGCCGCCTGCTCGTCGACCACCTGCGCCGGGAGGCGCGGGAGGCCGGACTGGACGGCGTCCGGATCGTCTCCCACCCGCCCGCCGAGGGCTTCTACCGCGAGATGGGCGCCGAACGCGTCGGCACGGTCCGGGCCAACCCGCCCGCCGTGCTCTGGGACCGCCCCGAACTCCTGCTCCCGACCGGCTGAGCGCACGGGCCGCGCCGGACGCCCGCGGGGGGGGGGGGGGGGGGGGGGGGGGGGGGCGGGGGGGGGGGGGGGGGGGGGGGGGGGGGGGGGGGGGGGGGGGGGAGACGACCCTCCCCCCTCCCCTCCCCCCCCCCACCCCCCCCCCCCCCCCCCCCCCACCCCCCCCCCCCCCCCCGCCCCCTCCCCCCCCCCCCCCCGCCCCCCCCCCCCCCCCGGGGTCGCCGCCGGGTCGCCCCGGCGGAGGTCAGCCGCCGTACGGGCGGGTGATCAGCTCCAGACCGTGACCGCTCGGGTCGGGGAAGTACACGCCCCGGCCCCCGTCGTTGCGGTTGATCTCGCCGGGGAGCCTGCCGTGCGGATCGGCGAAATACTGGATCCCGCGGGCCTCGATCCGCGCGAACGCGGCGTCGAACTCCGCCTCCGAGACGAGGAAGGCGTAGTGCTGCGGGGTGGTGGACGCGGCGGGGTTCGTCGCGAAGTCCAGGGTGACGCCGTTCGCGAGGACGACGGGCAGGAACGGGCCCCACTGGGGTCCGACCTCCAGGTCCAGCAGCTCCGCCAGGAACTCGGCGGACTCGCGGTTGTCAAGGCAGTGGACGATGGTGTGGTTCAACTCGACTGACACGGTGGAATGCCTCCAACGGGCATCTCACGGGCTACCTCCACGCCTCACCCGGCCGGTGACCGACGCGCGATGCCGTGCGGGCGATCCTAGGCTCTGCCGTACGCGGCGGTCCACCGGGATTGATCCCCGCTGCAGCGGGCACGCGTCACAACCGGTCAGGGGCGGACACCGCAACCGCCCGGCCGGTGACGAGAGGGAGAGCGCGTGATACCCAGCAGAGGCCGACGGGAGACCGAGGAGGAGCGGGCGGACCGGAGGTGGACGGAGCTGCTCCAGGAACTGCGCGTGGCCCAGACCGGGGTGCAGATCCTCTTCGGCTTCCTGCTCGCCGTGGTCTTCCAGCCGAGGTTCGCGGAGCTGCCGGACATCGACCGCAACATCTACGTGGTGACGGTCATGCTGGGGTCGGCGACCGCGGCGACGCTCATCGGGCCCGTCTCCTTCCACCGGCTCCTCACCGGCCGCCGGCTGAAGCCGCAGACGGTCGTCTGGGCGTCCCGGCTGACCGTGCTCGGCATACTGCTGCTCTTCTGCACGATGTGCTCGACGCTCCTGCTGATCATGCGCGTCGCCCTGCACAACCAGCTCGCCCTGTACCTGGTCGGCGCGATGGCCCTGTGGTTCCTGGCCTGCTGGTACCTCTTCCCCCTGTGGGCCCTGGCCCGCGGCCGCTCCGGGCCCCCCGAGGACGCCGCGTCCGACGGGGACGACGACGCCGACGAGGGGGGCGCTCACCCCTGAGCGGCGTCCGAGCCCATCGGCGTGCGCACGTCGGTCACCGCGAAGTGCGCGCCGGCCGGGTCCCGCAGCGTGACCTCCGTGCCCCCGAGGACGGCGCGCTCCTCGACGAGCGCGCCGCCGTCCCCGACGGCCGCCGCGACGGCCGCCGCCAGATCCGCCACCGGGAACTGGACCTGCCAGTGCGGACGCACCAGGGGGTCGCCCGCGGCCTCGACGGCTCCCGAGCTGATCCGGGCCAGCGGGCGGCCACCGCAGCGCACGATGACCTCCTCGCCCTCGTACGCGACGTCGCAGCAACCCGGCCGCCCGCTCGCCCAGTCGAGCACCTCGCCGTAGAAGATCGCCGCGTCGAAGGCGTCGCGGGTCCGCAGCCGCAGCCAGGCGTGCGCGTGGCCGTCGGGGGCCGGCGGGGAGGAGGACGGCTCGGTGCGCTCCCAGAGGCCGAAGGCCGCCCCGTCCCGGTCCGAGGCCAGCACCCCACGGCCCTTGCCGAGCGCCAGCGGACCCACCGCCACGGTGCCGCTGCGCTCGCGGACCCGCGCCGCGGCCTCGTCGGCGTCCTCCACCGAGAAGTACGGCGTCCACGCGACCGCGGCCCGGTAGGCGGAGGAGACGGTGACGACGCCCGCGACCGGCACTCCGTCGAGGCGGGCCACGGCGTACTCCGCGCCGAGCCGCCCGGCGCGGAACGACCAGCCGAGGACACGGGAGTAGAACCGCTGGGCGGTCTCCGGCTCCCGTGTCATGAGGGTGACCCAGCACGGCGCCGCCGGCCCCGTCATGGGGGCCGCCGACGCCGTGCTGGGTTCGCTGTCGGTCATGGTGCACTGCCTTCTACGAGGGGCGGGGGGCCTGCGCCACCGCCCGCGGTCCGAGAACCAGCGTCGAACGCCCCGCCCCGTCGCGCAACGCGGACCCGTCAACCGCGCGGGGTGTCAGAGTCGGGCGGAAGGGGATCGTTGCCGTGGTCCTTCAGCTCGTACGGGGACAGGGCGCGGCCGTCCTCGCGGAACCGGTCGGAGGAGTGGACGTCGTGCTCCTCGACATGGGTGCGCCGGGCCGGTTTGTGCGGCTGCTCGGAGGGCTTGGGCGGCGGCAGCTCGGTGTCGCGCTTGCGCTTTCCGAGGATGAAGCCGCCGATCAGCACGGCGACGACGGCGAGCCCCGCGATGGGGAGGAGGAGCCCGGTGGGGCCGGCGCCGTCCGCCAGCGGAACCGCGGCGGCCATCTGTACTTCACTGAGAACATCCATGGTGGGCGCATACCCCGAGGGATGGGTGTCACTCAGCTATTCACAGCAATTCATGTTTTATAGGGATCTCATCGGAAAAGCGTTTCGCATGGTGCGAATCGGCTACACGATGATGACGGAACAGACCGGACCGCGTGAGCTCGTGGGGGACGTGGTGGCCGCCGAGGAGGCGGGCTTCGACTTCTCGGTCACCTCCGACCACTACTTCCCCTGGCTCGCGGAGCAGGGCCACGCCCCGTACGCGTGGGCGGTCCTCGGCGCGGCGGCGCAGGCCACCTCGCGCATCGGCCTCATGACGTACGTGACCTGCCCGACCACCCGCTACCACCCCGCCGTCATCGCCCAGAAGGCCGCGACGCTGCAGATCCTCGCCGAGGGCCGGTTCAGGCTCGGCCTCGGCTCCGGGGAGAACCTCAACGAGCACGTCGTCGGCGGCGGCTGGCCGGCCGCCCACGTACGGCTGGACATGCTGGAGGAAGCCGTCGAGATCATCCGGCCGCTGCTGGAGGGGCACACCCTCAACCACCACGGCGCCCACTTCGACGTGGAGAACGCCCGGCTGTGGGACCTGCCCGAGACACCGGTCCCGCTGGGCGTCGCGGTCTCCGGCCCGGCCTCCTGCGAACTCGCCGGGAACCACGCCGACCTGGTGATCGCGACCGAGCCCAAGAGCTCCCTGCTCGACGCGTTCGACCGGCACGGCGGTTCGGGCAAGCCCCGCGTCGGCCAGCTCCCCGTCTGCTACGACCCCGACCGGGACGCCGCGATCGCCCGCGCCCACGAGCAGTTCCGCTGGTCGGTGGGCGGCTGGAAGGTCAACTCCGAGCTGCCCGGCCCGGCCGCCTTCGACCAGGCCACCCAGTACGTCCGCCGCGAGGACGTCGCCGAGGCGATCCCCTGCGGCAGCGACGTCGACGCGTTCGTGGACGCGGTGCGGGCCTACACCGACGCCGGATTCGACGAGGTCGCCCTGGTGCAGGTGGGCGGCGATCATCAGCGCTCCTTCATCGACTGGGCGAGGACGACTCTCCTGCCCGCCCTGCGCGACCTCTAGACCTCCCAGGCACCCGTCGCGCGCCGCCGCCGGCCCGGCGCGCGACGCCCCCCGACGGCCGGCGCCCCCAGCGGAAGGAACCATGGTGAACAGCACACCCGAGCAGAACGTCGAGGACCACGCGGCGGACCGCGCGGTCGTGGTCTCGCTCAGCCGGTGCGACACACAGGACGCGCAGACCGTGTTCGACGTCCTCGCCGCGGCCTTCGACTCCGACCGCCCGGCGGGCGACACCCCCGAGGAGTCCTCGGGCCCCCGCCCGACCGTCTGGGTCACCACCGTCGACGTGGCGGAACCGCGGGCCGCGGCCACCCCCGCCCGCCTGTCCGCCCCCGTCACCGTGGACGCCCAGGGCGGCTACCGGGCCGTCGACCGGCTGCGCTCCCACCTCACCGGGGCGTTCGCCGTGAGCGTCGTCGGCACGGCCGCCGGAGACCAGGAGCAGGAGGTCCGGCTGCGGCTGGAGAGCCGCTGAACCCCGACCGCGCCACCACGGCACACGGCAGGGGCGACGGGCCCCGCAGCGAAGCGAAAGGCAACGCCCATGGACTCCCTCGCCCTCGGGGTGAACCCCGGACCGGAACCGGTCGCCGACGAACACTCCACCGTGACCCTGGACGTCAACGGCGAGCCGACGACCCTCACGCTCGACCACCGCGCCACCCTCCTGGACACGCTGCGGGACCGGCTCGGCCTCACCGGCGCGAAGAAGGGCTGCGACCACGGCCAGTGCGGCGCCTGCACCGTCCTGGTCGACGGGCGGCGGGCCAACAGCTGCCTGCTGCTCGCCGTCGCCCAGGACGGCGCCGCCGTCACCACCGTGGAAGGGCTCGCCGACGGCGACGCCCCGCACCCCCTGCAACGCGCGTTCGTCGAACGGGACGCCCTCCAGTGCGGGTTCTGCACCCCCGGCCAGCTCTGCTCGGCCGCCGGGATGATCCAGGAGGCGGCCGACGGCTTCCCCTCCCACGCCACCCCGCCGAACGCCCCGCCCGGCGCGCCGGCGGAGCTGGACGCCGCCGAGATCCGGGAACGGATGAGCGGCAATCTGTGCCGGTGCGGGGCCTACCCCCGGATCGTCGAAGCGATCGAGGACGTGATCCGGTGAAACCGTTCGGCTATGTCCGACCCGCCACCGCCGAGGAGGCCGTACGGCTCTGCGCCGCGAGCGAGGGAGCCCGCTTCCTGGGCGGCGGCACCAACCTGGTGGACCTGATGAAGCTCGGCGTCGAGGCGCCCCGCCTCCTCGTCGACGTCGCCCGGCTGCCGCTGGACCGCATCGCCCGCACGGCGGACGGCGGCCTCGCCGTCGGGGCGGCCGTCCGCAACAGCGACCTCGCCGCCCACCCCGACGTGCGCGAGCGCTACCCCGCGCTGTCGCAGGCGCTGCTGGCCGGGGCCTCCGGGCAGCTCCGCAACACCGCCACCACCGCCGGCAACCTCCTCCAGCGCACCCGGTGCCGCTACTTCCAGGACGTCTCCAAACCCTGCAACAAGCGGGTCCCCGGCTCCGGCTGCCCCGCCATCGAGGGGACCCACCGCGACCTCGCCGTCCTCGGCCACTCCGAGGAGTGCGTGGCGACCAACCCCTCCGACATGGCCGTGGCCCTGGCGGCGCTCGACGCCACCGTGCTGCTGCTCGGGCCCGAGGGCGAACGGGCCGTCCCCGTCACCGACTTCCACCGGCTGCCGGGGCGGAACCCGGACCAGGACACCGTCATCAGACCCGGCGAACTCATCACCGAGGTGGTGCTCCCGCCCGTGGAGCCGGGCACGCCCTCCCGCTACCGCAAGGCCCGCGACCGGGCCTCGTACGCCTTCGCGCTGGTCTCCGTCGCCGCGGCCCTCCGGGTGGACGGCGGGCGTGTCGCGCACGCCGCCCTCGCCTTCGGCGGCGTCGCGCACCGGCCCTGGCGGGCGCGCCGGGCCGAGGCCGAGCTGCTGGGGGCGCCCGCCTCCCCCGAGGCGTTCGCACGCGCCGTGGAGGCGGAGCTGGCGCAGGCCCGGCCGCTGCGCGACAACGCCTTCAAGGTGGACCTCGCCCGCCGCCTGGCCCTGGACGTGCTCGGCGAGCTGGCCGGGGAACCGGCCGGACGCACCGGCTGACCCGGCCCCGGCCGCCCCCGCCCGCCCCATCGACCCGAGGACCACCGCCATGACCCACGCCCCGCAGTTCCCCGGTGCGCCCGTCGTCCGCAGAGAGGCCGGGGAGAAGGCCGCCGGCGCCGCGCGCTACGCGATGGACGCCGCCCCGCCCGGCTGCCTGTACGCCTGGCCCGTCCCGGCCACCGTCGCGGCCGGGCGCGTCACCGCCGTACGGGCCGTCGACGCCCTGGCCGTCCCCGGCGTCCACACCGTGCTCACCCACGACAACGCGCCCCGGCTCCAGAAGCCCGACGACCCGACGCTGTGGCTGCTCCAGGACGACCGGGTCCCCAACCACGGCTGGCCGATCGCCCTCGTGATCGCCGAGAGCGTCGAGGCGGCCCGGACGGGGGCCGGGCGGCTGCTGATCAGCTACGAACGCGACGCGTACGACGTGACCCTCACCGAGGACCACCCCGGCCTCTACACCCCCGAGGAGGCCAACGGCGGCTACCCGGCCGTCCGGGAGCGCGGCGACGTGGACCGGGCGCTGGCGGCCGCGCCGGTGCGGATCGACGCCGTCTACCGCATGGAGGCCCAGCACAACCACCCCATGGAGCCGCACGCCGCCACCGCCGCGTGGGCGGACGGGCGCCTGACCGTCCACGACTCCAGCCAGGGGTCCGCCACCGTGCGCGACGACCTCGCCCGCGTCCTCGCCCTGGACCCGGACCGGATCACCGTCGTGTCCGAGCACGTCGGCGGGGGCTTCGGGTCCAAGGGCACCACGCGCCCCCAGGCCGTCCTCGCCGCGATGGCCGCCCGGCACACCGGGCGGCCGGTCGCACTGGCCTTCCCCCGCAACCAGTTGGCGGAGGTCGTCGGACACCGGGCGCCCACCGTGCAGCGGGTCCGGCTGGGCGCGGACCTCGACGGCACGCTCACCGCGGTCAGCCACGAGGTCGCCACCCGGACCTCCACCCTGAAGGAGTTCGTCGAACAGGCCGCCGTCCCCGCCCGCGTCATGTACGCCTCACCCCACAGCCGCACCGCGCACCGCGTCGTCGCCCTGAACGTGCCCACCCCCTCCTGGATGCGCGCACCGGGGGAGGCCTCGGGGATGTACGCCCTGGAGTGCGCGATGGACGAACTGGCCTGCGCCCTCGGGATCGACCCGGTCGAGCTGCGGCTGCGCAACGATCCGCGCACCGAGCCGGACAGCGGCCGCCCCTTCAGCAGCCGCGGCCTGGCCGCCTGCCTGCGCGAGGGCGCGGACCGGTTCGGCTGGCACGGCCGCGACCCGCGGCCCGCCACCCGCCGGGAGGGGCGGTGGCTGCTCGGCACGGGCGTCGCCTCCGCCACCTACCCGGTCCTCGTGTCCCGCTCCGCGGCGAGCGCCCACGCGGCCCCGGACGGCACGTACCGCGTCGAGGTCAACGCCACCGACATCGGCACCGGGGCCCGCACCGTCCTGGCCCAGATCGCCGCCGACGCGCTCGGCACGGCCCCGGACGCCGTCGAGATCGCCATCGGCTCCACCGCCCTGCCCAGGGCCCCGCTGGCCGGCGGCTCCTCGGGCACCGCCTCCTGGGGCTGGGCGGTGCACAAGGCCGCCGCCGAACTCGCCGCCCGGCTCGCCGACCGCACCGGCCCGCTCCCCGCCGGGGGGATCACCGCGACCGCCGACACCCAGGAGGAGACGGAGGCCGAATCCCCGTACGCCCGGCACGCGTTCGGCGCGCACTTCGCCGAGACGGCCGTCGACGCCGTCACCGGCGAGGTGCGCGTACGCCGTCTGCTCGGCGTGTACGCCGCCGGGCGCATCCTCAACGCCCGCACCGCGCGCTCCCAGTTCACCGGCGGCATGATCATGGGCATCGGCATGGCGCTCACCGAGGGCTCCGCCCTCGACCCGCTCTTCGGCGACTTCACCGCCAAGGACCTCGCCGCCTACCACGTGCCGGTCTGCGCCGACACCGACGACGTCCAGGCCCACTGGATCGACGAGGACGACCGCCACCTCAACCCGATGGGCAGCAAGGGCATCGGGGAGATCGGCATCGTCGGCACCGCCGCCGCCATCGCCAACGCGGTGCGCCACGCCACCGGGGCCCGGCTGCGCGACCTCCCCCTCACCCCCGACAAGGTCCTGCCCTACCTCGTCTGACCGCGCACCGCGCCCCCCGGCGCACGCACCCCCCCCGCCGCGCGTGATCCGCACCGGCCGGATACGCGCCGGGGAGGGCCGCGTCGCGCGGACGGGCGCGGCGCGGTCGACGTACCGACGCAAGGAGGCCACTGCCATGCCCATCGCCACGGTCAACCCCGCGAACGGCGAACTGATCGCGTCCTACGACGCCCTCGACGGCGAGGCGACCGAACGCGCGATCGCCGCGGCCGCGGACGCCTTCCGCCACCACCGCACGACCCCGTTCGACCGGCGGGCGGCCTGGCTGGACCGGGCCGCCGACCTCCTCGACGAGGACCGCGACGCCGTCGCCCGCACCATGACCGTCGAGATGGGCAAGCCCGTCGCGGCGGCCCGCGCCGAGGCCGCCAAGTGCGCGAAGGCGATGCGCTGGTACGCCGCCCACGGCGAGGAACTGCTCGCCGACGAGCACCCTGACCCCGGCGACGTGCGCGACTCCGGGGCCGTCCGCGCCCTCGTCCGCTACCGCCCCCTGGGCGTCGTGCTCGCCGTGATGCCGTGGAACTTCCCGCTGTGGCAGGTGGTGCGCTTCGCCGCCCCCGCCCTCATGGCGGGCAACGTCGGACTCCTCAAGCACGCCTCCAACGTGCCGCGGACCGCGCTCTACCTGGAGGACCTCTTCCACCGGGCCGGCTTCCCCGCGGGGTGCTTCCGTACGCTGCTGATCGGCTCCGACGCCGTCGACGCGGTCCTGCGGGACCCGCGCGTCGCCGCGGCCACCCTCACCGGCAGCGAACCGGCGGGCCGCTCCGTCGCCTCCACCGCGGGCGGCGAGGTGAAGAAGACCGTCCTGGAACTCGGCGGCAGCGACCCCTACCTCGTCCTGCCCTCGGCGGACGTGGAGAAGGCCGCCGCCACCGCCGTCACCGCACGCGTCCAGAACAACGGCCAGTCCTGCATCGCCGCCAAGCGGTTCATCGTCCACACCGACGTGTACGACGCCTTCGCCGAGCGCTTCACCGCCGGCATGAGGGCCCTGACCGTCGGGGACCCGCTGGAGGAGTCCACCGACGTCGGGCCGCTCGCCACCGAGCGGGGCCGCGCCGACCTGGAGGAACTGGTCGACGACGCCGTGGAGCGGGGGGCCGGGGTGCTGTGCGGCGGACGGAGGCCCGCCGGGCTCGGCGGCGGGCTGGAGAACGGCTGGTTCTACGAGCCCACGGTCCTCGCCCAGGTCACCGCCGCCATGCGCGTCCACCGCGAGGAGGCCTTCGGCCCGGTCGCCACGCTGTACCGGGCCGCCGACCTCGACGAGGCGGTCCACCTGGCCAACGACACCCCGTTCGGCCTCAGCTCCAACGTCTGGACCCGCGACCCCGCCGAGATGGAACGCTGCGCCCGCGACCTGGAGGCCGGCGGCGTGTTCTTCAACGGCATGACCGCCTCCCACCCCGCCCTGCCCTTCGGCGGCGTCAAGCGCTCCGGCTACGGCCGCGAACTCGCCGGACACGGCATCCGCGAGTTCTGCAACGCCACCACCCTCTGGTACGGCCCCGAGGAGTGAGGGGCGCGGGCCCGCTCACCGACCGGTTCCCGGCGTACGGCGACGGCCTATGGGCGATCATGGGCGGCGACGCCCGCACCGACGGAGAGAGCCCCCATGAAGCTGCGCTGTGCCGTGATAGAAGACTTCCAGTCGGTGGCCGCCACCGTCGTCGACTGGTCGCCGATCAGCGCCGACGTGGAGATCGTGACGTTCGCCGAGCACCTCGCCACCCCGGACGAACAGGCCGCCGCCCTCGCGGACTTCGACATCGTGGTCACCCTGCGCGAGCGGGTGCCGTTCCCGGCCGAGCTGTTCGCCCGGCTGCCCCGGCTCCGGCTGCTCGTCGCCTCCGGGATGCGCAACACCGTCATCGACTACGCCGCCGCCGAGCGGCACGGCGTCGTCGTGTGCGGCACGGCCAGCTCCTCCGCCCCGCCCCTCGAACTGACCTGGGCGCTGCTGCTCGGCCTGGCGCGCGGCATCGTCCCCGAGAACGAGGCCCTCCGCGCGAACGGGCCCTGGCAGTCCACGCTGGGAGCCGACCTGCACGGCCGCCGGCTCGGCCTCCTGGGCCTGGGGAAGATCGGCGGGCGGATGGCCCAGGTGGGCCGGGCCTTCGGCATGGACGTGCTGGCCTGGAGCCAGAACCTCACCGCGCGACGGGCCGAGGAGGTCGGGGCCGTGCTCGCCGCGTCCAAGGAGGAGCTGTTCGCGTCCAGCGACTTCGTCTCCGTCCACCTGGTCCTGAGCGACCGGACCCGCGGCCTCGTCGGCGCGCCGGAACTCGCGCTGATGCGCCCCACCGCCTACCTGGTCAACACCTCCCGCGCGGCCGTCGTCGACCAGGACGCCCTGCTCGCCGCGCTCCACGCGGGCGCCATCGCCGGGGCCGGGGTCGACGTGTTCGACGCCGAACCCCTCCCGGCCGACCACCCGATGCGCACCGCCCCGCGCCTGCTGGCCACCCCGCACCTGGGCTACGTGTCGCGGGCGAGCTACGAGCTGTACTACGGCCAGGCCGTGGAGGACATCCGGGCGTTCCTGGACGGGGACCCGATCCGCCGCCTCGGCTGAGCGGGGGCGGGGCGCCGAGCCCGCGTCCGCGGGGCGGACGCTCCGACGAGCCGTTTCGCACCGTTCGATCCTAGGATGGACGGGTCGGTGATCGCCGGGTGAGGAGGCGGGTGCGGTGCACGTGCTCACGGCGCCGAAGGCGCCTGCGTCCCGGCGGCGGCGCGGGTGAGCGCCGCGGACGCGGTGACGGACGCGCTCCGGGGGCTGCACACGGAGTTCGGGAGCCTGCGGGAGGGGCGGCCGGCCGACTACATCCCCTCGCTCTCCCTCGCCGATCCGGACGCCTTCGGGCTGGCCCTGGTCAGCATGGACGGGCACCGCTACAGCGCGGGGGAGGCCGACGCGCCCTTCACCCTCCAGTCGGTGTCCAAGCCCTTCGTCTACGCCCTCGCCCTGTCCCTCCTCGGCCTGGAGGAGGTGAGCCGGTGGGTGGGCGCGGAGCCGAGCGGCGACGCGTTCAACGCCATCAGCCTGGAACCGGGCACCGGCAGGCCCGCCAACGCCATGGTCAACGCGGGCGCCATCGTCGCCACCGCCCTGGTCCCCGACGCCGGCGACGCCTCCGCCTTCGACCGCATCCTGCGCTGCCTCGGCCGCTTCGCCGGGCGCGCGCTGGAGGTCGACGAGGAGGCGTACCGCTCCGAGTCGTCCACCGGGGACCGCAACCGGGCGCTCGCCTACCTGATCCGCAGCACCGGCACGATGCCGGCCGACCCGGTCCTCGCGGTGGACCGGTACTTCCGGCAGTGCGCGGTGCGCGTGAACGCCGTCGACCTCGCCACGATGGCCGCGACGCTCGCCCACGGCGGGGTCAACCCGGTCACCGGCGAGCGGGTCGTCTCCGCCGAGGTCGCCGCGCGGGTCCTCGCCGTGATGGCCACCTGCGGCATGTACGACGGCTCCGGCGAGTGGCTGCTGCGGATCGGCCTGCCCGCCAAGAGCGGGGTGTCCGGCGGCCTCATCGCGGTGGGCCCCGCCCGCTTCGGACTCGCCGCGTACAGCCCGCCGCTGGACCCCACCGGGACGTCGGTGCGCGGCCGCGCCGCGCTCGGCGCGCTCTCGGAGCGCTACGGGCTCCACCTCATGCTCAACCCCGCGCTGCCCGGCTCCACCGTCGCCCTGGTCACGACGGCGGACGACCTGCCCTCCGCGCCCCCGACCGGGAGCGAACGGGCCCTGCGCGGCCGGGTCGGAGTCGTCGTCGCCCAGGGGGCCGTCGACTTCACGGCCGCCGAGCGCGTGCTGTACGCGCTCGACGAGTGCGGCTCCGGGCCCGGCGGCTCCGTGGTCCTCGATCTGCGCGACGTCACGGCGGTCGACGCCGTGGCCCTGTCGTTGCTGCACCGGGGCCTGGGCCGGCTCGCCGCCGACCGGCGGCACGCGGCGGTCGTCGACCCTCGCGGCGTGCTGGGCCCGCCGGACGCCGTCCGGACGGGCGCCGGCCAGGACCTGCCGCGCCACGCCACCCGCGAGGATGCCGTCGAGAGCTGCGCGCGGGCCCTGGCCGAGGACCGCTGAACCGCGCCTACCAGATGGCCTCGACCCACTCCGGGTGGTCGATGAACGGGTTCCGGTTGTGCTGGAAGCGCTCGAATATGACGTCGTTGCGGCGCTTCTCGAACGTGTCCGGCGGGTCCTCCTGGCTCCACTGCTTCAGCACGGAGAGCTTGCCCATCCTCGGCGCGGACCCGTTGCCCACCCGGTCGTTGGGTTCGAGGTCGGCGAAGGAGTCGTTCCCCTCGTAGCGCACCGCCATGTAGAGGATCATGCGGGCGACGTCGCCCTTGACCGCGTCGCGGGGTTCGAAGGAGTCGTTGTCGGTGTAGTTGCCGGGGGCCTGTCCCAGCTCGCCGCCGCCGTTGTCGAAGTCCTTGTTGCCGCGGATGGAGTTGACGGTGACGTTCGTCGGCCGCAGGTGGTGGACGTCGGTGCCCGGACCCGTCGCGGTGCCGAAGTCGCCGTGGGACTTGGCCCAGACGTGCTCCCGGTTCCACTGGTCGGCGTCGCCGCCGTTGTCGTTCTTGGACTGGGAGCGCCCGGAGTACAGGAGGACGACGTTGGAGGGGTTGGCGGGGTCCTCGTCGGTGGCCTTGAGGGCGTCCCACACCCGGCTGTAGGAGAGCTTGGTCTGGGCGCTGATGATCGTGTGCAGGGCGGACTTCAGCTCGGGTCCGGACTTGCCGAGGGCGGTGCGGTAGTACGTGTCGTCGAGGGCGGAGGCGGAGGCGGAGGCGGAGACGCGGGAGCCGGGCGATCCGTCGACCGGGACGGCGGACGCGGTCCCGGTCAGCAGGGCGACGGAGGCCGCGGCGGCCAGCAGTGGACGCGCGTAGAACGAGGAGCGACGGGACATGGGGGTGTCCTCTCCGGTACGCGGACGCCGGGGCCGGGCCCCTGGGCGCGGGGACGCGGCGGCGCCGGTGCGGTGGGTGGTCAGCGGGAGCCTGCCACACGCACCGTGGACCGGGCGTGAACAGCGCGTACCTATCATGTGCAGGTCAAGTATGGGTCGGTAGGGGCCCGCGGGAGGCGGCCGGTCGGGGGAGGGGCGGCGGGCGGGGAGCGCCCCGGCGCTATCCGGCGGCCCAGTCGCGCAGCGCCCGCGCCGAGGGGAAGTCCGCGACGTTCCGGTCGAGGGGGTCGTCGGTGTACTGGTGGATGCGCCAGGGCGCGTCGACGCGCGGCTCGCCCGCGTCGACGTAGTCGGCGATCCACAGCCCGTCGCCCGCGTGGCCGGTGGTGTCGTGGGTGCGCCAGAAGGCGCGGTTGCAGTAGAGCAGGACCCGGTGGCCGGGCCGCCGCCGTTTCACCTCGCGGAGGAAGCGGTCCTTCTCCGCGTCGTCCGCCCGCGTCCCTCCGCCGGTCCCCTCCCAGTCGACGGCGAGGAGGTCGCCCGCCTCGACCGGGGCCCGGTCCAGGAAGTACGCGACCTGGTCCACCACGTCGCCCGGCCACAGGAAGTGGTAGAAGCCGACGACGCACTCGGCGTCCCGTGCCCGTTTCACCTGCGCGGAGAGGTGCGGGTTCACATAGGTGCGGCCTTCGGTGGCCTTGACGAAGACGAAGTCGAGGCCGTCGGTGGTGTAGGAGGGCTGGTAGGCGCTGACGTCGACGCCGTGGAGCATGGGCACCGCCTTGGAGGGGGAAGCGCTGACGTACCGTTTCTGCCCACCGGGGACGCCCCTCATGGACGGATTCACTCGGCCGAGTGGTCCCCGCCCCCGGCCCTCGGATGCGGCCGGCCCCCCGCGGCGCGAGAATTGCCGGAAGGACGAGGAGGCGGCATGAGCGAAGAGCCCGACATCGTATCCGCAGCCGTGGCCGAGCCGCCGGGCGTCACGCCCGACCGGCTCCTGCACACCGGCGCGAGCGACCGGCCGAGCGCCGAGGACCTGGTCCTGGCCTCGGGGCGGGACCTGACCCCGCAGACCCTGGAGTGGGCGCGGCGCAAGCTGGCCGAGGAGGGGCGGGCGGCCATCGACAAACGGCTCCCCTGACAAAGTGCGCGGAGGCGGTGCGGCGGACGGCCGCGCCGCCCGGCGGCCGGGGCCGGGGAGCGCGTGGAGCGCCTGCGGCCCCCTCGGCTAGCCTGAGTGCCATATGAACCGTCTGACGACCTCCCAGGGCACGTTCGAACTCGCCCGCTTCCCCGAGCACCCGCGCGACCCCTTCCGGGCGTGGGACGCTGCCGACGAATACCTGCTCCGGCAGCTGACGGACCCCGAGAGCGGCGCCGTCGACCTCTCGGGCACGGTCGCCATCGTGGGGGACCGGTGGGGAGCGCTGGCCACCGCGCTGGCCGCGCACCGGCCCGTCCAGATCAGCGACTCCTACCTGGCCCGCCGCGCCACCCTCGCCAACCTCGCGCGCAACGGCCTCGACCCGGACGCGGTGCGGCTGCTCTCGTCGCGCGACACCCCGCCGGACCGGATCGACGTCCTGCTGATCCGGGTGCCCAAGTCCCTGGCGTTCCTGGAGGACCAGCTCCACCGGCTGGCGCCCGCCGTCCACGCCGGCACGGTGGTCATCGGCACCGGCATGGTCAAGGAGATCCACACCTCCACGCTCAAGCTCTTCGAGCGGATCATCGGCCCCACCCGCACCTCCCTCGCGGTGCGCAAGGCGCGGCTGGTCTTCTGCACCCCGGACCCCGGGCTGCCGCGCACGCCGAGCCCGTGGCCGTACCGCTACACCCTGCCCGGCGACGTGGGCCCCGTATCCGGCCGGACCGCCGTCAACCACGCCGGGATCTTCTGCGCCGAGCGCCTCGACGTCGGCACCCGCTTCTTCCTGGAGCACCTGCCCACCCGCGGCGGCCCCGTGCGCGTCGTCGACCTGGGCTGCGGCAACGGCGTCCTCGGCCTCTCGGCGGCCCTCGCCAACCCCGAGGCCCGCGTCACCTTCGTCGACGAGTCCTACGGAGCCGTCGCCTCGGCCGAGGAGACCTTCCGCGCGGGCGCCCCGCGGGACGCGAAGGCCGACTTCCTCGTCGGCGACGGCCTGGGCGGCCTCGCCCCCGGCAGCGTGGACCTGGTCCTCAACAACCCGCCGTTCCACTCGCACCTGGCCACCACCGACGCGACCGCCCGCACGATGTTCGCCGGGGCGCGCACCGCCCTGCGGCAGGGCGGCGAGCTGTGGGTCGTGGGGAACCGGCACCTCTCCTACCACGTCCACCTGCGCCGGATCTTCGGCAACTGCACCACGGTCGCGGGCAACGCCAAGTTCGTGGTCCTGCGCGCCGTCAAGCGCTGACGGCGCGGCGGCCTCACGCCCCCCGGCGCGCGTCGATCTCGGCGATCAGGGCCTCGACACGGCTCCGGATCTCGTCGCGGATCGGGCGGACGGCCTCCACGCCCCGCCCGGCCGGATCGTCCAGGGCCCAGTCCAGGTAGGTCCGGCCGGGGAAGACCGGGCAGGCGTCGCCGCACCCCATGGTGATCACGTAGTCCGAGGCCCGGACGGCGTCGGGCGTCAGCGCCTTCGGCGTCCGGCCGGAGATGTCGACGCCGGCCTCCCGCATCGCCTGGACCGCTGCCGGGTTGACCCGGTCGCCGGGCAGGGAGCCGGCGGAGCGGACCTCGACGCGGTCGCCCGCGAGGTGGTCCAGGAAGCCGGCGGCCATCTGGGAGCGGCCCGCGTTGTGCACGCAGACGAAGAGCACGGAGGCGAGCGGGGCGGTGGTCATCGGTTCTTCCTTCGGCGAGGCGGCGAGGCGGCGAGGCGGCGGCGGGGCGGGAGGCGGCGGCGGGGCGGGAGGCGCGACCGCTCCCCGAAGTCAGCCCTGAGCGATGTCAGCCTGGGATGATGTGACAGTATCAGTCCATGATGACGTCAGTCGACGCTGAACTGATCCGGGTGCTGGCCGACCCCCTGCGGCTCCGGATCGTGACCCTGCTCGCCCGCGAGACCCTCTGCACCACCCATCTCGTCGAGGAGACCGGGGCCAGGCAGACCAACCTCTCCAACCACCTGCGGGTGCTGCGCGAGGCGGGGGTCGTGGAGACCGAGCCCTGCGGCCGCTTCACCTACTACCGGCTCAAGCCCGAGGTCGTCGGGCAGCTCGCCGACGGGTTCGCCGCACTCGCCGCGTCCGCCCGCACCGCCGCCGGGAACCGGAGGGCCTGCCCGTGACCCCCACCGCTCCCGCCGCGCCCGCCGAGGACCGGGCGGTCGTCGGCAGGCTCTCCACCCTCGACCGCTTCCTCGCGGTCTGGATCGTGCTCGCCATGGGCCTCGGCCTCGGGCTCGGCCGACTGGTCCCCGGCCTGGACGACGCGCTCGCGAAGGTGGAGATCGGCGGCATCTCGCTCCCGATCGCCGTCGGCCTGCTGGTCATGATGTACCCGGTGCTCGCCAAGGTCCGCTACGACCGGCTCGACGCGGTCACCGGCGACCGCCGGCTGATGGTCTCCTCGCTGGTGGTCAACTGGATCGTCGGCCCCGCCGTGATGTTCGCGCTCGCCTGGATCTTCCTGCCCGACCTGCCCGAGTACCGCACCGGCCTGATCATCGTCGGCCTCGCCCGCTGCATCGCCATGGTGGTCATCTGGAACGACCTCGCCTGCGGCGACCGCGAGGCCGCCGCCGTCCTCGTCGCGCTCAACTCGGTCTTCCAGGTCATCGCCTTCGGCCTGCTCGGCTGGTTCTACCTGGACGTCCTGCCCGGACTGCTCGGCCTGGGCGAGGGCGAGGGACTGGACGTCTCCATGGTGGAGATCGCGCTCAACGTCGCCGTCTTCCTGGGCGTCCCGCTCCTGGCCGGCTTCCTCACACGCCGCTTCGGGGAGAAGAGGATGGGCCGCGAGGCCTACGAGCGGGGCTTCCTGCCGAAGATCGGCCCGTGGGCCCTGTACGGCCTGCTCTTCACCATCGTCGTCCTCTTCGGCCTCCAGGGGGAGACGATCACCTCGCAGCCGCTGGACGTGGTCCGGATCGCGCTCCCGCTGCTCGTCTACTTCACCGTCATCTGGTTCGGGACCTTCGCCCTCGGCAGGGCGATCGGGCTGACCTACGAGCGGACGGCGACGCTCGCCTTCACCGCCGCCGGCAACAACTTCGAACTCGCCATCGCGGTCGCCATCGCCACCTTCGGCGTCACCTCCGGCCAGGCGCTCTCCGGAGTCGTCGGCCCGCTCATCGAGGTTCCCGTCCTGGTCGCCCTCGTCCACGTCTCGCTGCTGTGGCGCGGGAAGTTCACGACGGCCGCCGACGCGGCCGCCCGGAGGAAGCCTTCGCCCTGACCGGCTCCCGCCCGGACTCCACCCCGGCCGGGGCCCCGCGGCGGCCCCGGCCCCTCGACCCGGACCGCGTCCCCGCCACGACCGCCTCCTCCGAACGGGTACGACCCCGACCGGCCACCGGGCCGGAAACCGCCGGCACCCTTCGCGACGCCCGGCGCGCCCCCGCCGCGACGCCCGGCGCGCCCCCGCCGCGGCGCCCGGTGGCCGTGCTCGCCCACCCGCCACCGCCGCCGTGCGCCCGAGCCCGGTACGGCGGACCCGTCCCGCCGTACCGGCGGCCGCGGGTCGCCGAAGCCCTCCCGCGCGCGGTCCCTGCCCGGCCGCGCGGGGCGGCCGCCGCCCGGTCGCGTCCGCGGGGCGGTGGCGCGCCGGGCCCCGGCCGCCGCCCGGTCGCGTACGGACACCCCGGCCGGGCAGCCATACTGGAGGGCCGGGGAGAGCGCGACGGCCGCGGTGGAGCGACGGGGGCGGAAGGGCAGATGGCGGAGACCAGGCTGATCCAGAACCGCTATCGGCTGCTCGAGATGATCGGCCGCGGCGGCATGGGCGAGGTGTGGCGGGCGCGGGACGAGTCGCTCGGCCGCCAGGTCGCCGTCAAGTGCCTCAAGCCGCTCGGCCCCGAGCACGACCAGGCGTTCACCCGCCTCGTGCGGGAGCGCTTCCGCCGCGAGGCCCGCGTGGCCGCCTCCCTCCAGCACCGGGGCATCACCGTCGTGCACGACTTCGGCGAGCACGACGGCGTCCTCTACCTCGTCATGGAGCTGCTGGACGGGCACAACCTGAGCCAGCTCATGGGGGAGGAGCAGCAGCGACCGCTGCCCGTCGAGCACGTCGTCGACATCGCGGAGCAGGTGGCCGACGCCCTCGGCCACACCCACGGGCAGGGCATCGTCCACCGCGATCTGAAGCCCGCCAACATCATGCGCCTGCGCGACGGCACGGTGAAGATCTGCGACTTCGGCATAGCGCGCCTCGGCCACGACATCGGCGCGCCCTCCCGCCTCACCACGACCGGCATCGCGATGGGGACCCCGCACTACATGTCGCCCGAGCAGATCAGCGGCAAGGAGGTCGACCACCGCAGCGACCTCTACTCGCTGGGCTGCGTGCTGTACGAGATCGCCACCGGGGTGCCGCCGTTCGACCAGGAGGACACCTGGGCCGTGCTCGTCGGGCACCGCGACACCGCGCCCGAACCCCCGCGCACGCACCGCGCCGAGCTGCCCGGCTTCCTCGACCGCGTCGTCCTGGACCTGCTGGCCAAGGCCCCCGACGAACGGCCCGCCGACGCGGGCGACCTGCGCCGCCGCATCGCTCTCGGCCGTGCGGGGGAGCGACCCGCCCGCGGGCCGGGACCGCTCCTCCCCGCCCCCTCCGGGCGGCCGCCGGTCCCGCACGAGCCCGCCCTGCCCCCGTGGACCCGCTCCATGACCGCGGGCCACCGGGCGACCGGCGGCCCGAACCGGGGCGCCGAACGGCTCGACGGGGCCGCCGGGCTGACGGGGCAGTGGACCACCGCCGCCCCCGAACCCCTCGGCGCGCTCACCGCCCCCGGCCACTCCGGCAGCCTCGCCGGCCGGTACGGCGTCGGCGTCGTCTCCGGCGACGAGGCGCTGCGCGCGTGCGTCCGGGCCGCCGAGGACCGCGAACGGGCCCTGGGCGCCGACCATCCGCGGACGCTGGCCGCCCGCCAGGAGACCGCCCGCGCCCTCGGGCGGCTCGGCCGGCACGCCGAGGCCCACCAGGTGTACGAGGCGGTCCTCGCCGCCCGTGAACGCGCCCTGGGGCCCGACCATCCCGACACCCTGCGCTCCCGCCACGACCTGGCGCTGGGCCTCAGCCGCCTCGGACGGCCCGAGGAGTCCTGGCAGGCGGCCCGCGAGGCCGCCGACGGCCGCGCCCGACTGCTCGGCCCCCTGCACCCCGAGACCCTCGCGGCCCGCTGCCAGGTGGCGCACACCCTCGGCCGCTCGGGGCGCTGGGCCGAGGCGCTGGAGACCTACCAGGAGGTGGCGCGCGCCCGCGCCACGGTCCTGGGCGCCGACCACCCCGACACCCTCGCCGCCCGCTACGAGGCGGGCGTCAGCCTCGGCCGGCTCGGCCGCGACGCGGAGGCACTGGAGCTGTACCGCTCCCTGGTGGCCGACCGCGCGCGGGCCGGCGGCGCGGCCGACCCGGAGACCCTGCGCGCCCGCCACGGCCTCGGCGTCAACCTGGGGCGGGCGGGTCGCTGGGAGGAGGCGCTGGCGGAGGCGCGCGACGTCTGCGCGATCCGGGAGCGCACCCTGGGACCGGACCACCCGGACACCGTGATCAGCCGCCGCGAGATCGCCGTCGCGCTCGGCTGGCTCGGCCGGTGGAGCGACGCCCTGGTCGCCTACCGGCAGGTCGCCGACGCGCGCAGCCGGGTGCTGGGCCCCGCCCACCCCCAGACCCTGGCCGCCCGCGACGACGAGGCGCACTGCCTGGAGCGGCTCGGCCGGGACGCGGAGGCCCTGGAACTGCACCGCGCCCTGGCCGCCCGCCGCACGCCCCGCACGGGCCCGCCGAGCTGAACGCCGTCCTCGGGGAACCGCTGGGGGCGGCCGCCGGGGAGTGCCGAGCCGACGGCCTGGTGCGCGGCGTCGTCCTCACCGGCGCGCCGCCCGCCGCCCCGCGCGCCGGGGCGGCTCAGTCGGCCGACCGCGTCCAGCCCGCCGCCTCCAACCGCCGGGCGTCCCGCGGCCGGTCCGCGTCGAAGACCGTGCGGCCTCCGTCGCGGACCCGCAGGCCGTCCACATAGGCGCCGCGCCCCACGTACCGCTGGTCGGTCGCGTAACGCCACCGCAGGCGCACGCTCCGGCCGCGCCAGGCCGACAGGTCCGCCTCCAGCCGGTGCCACACCCGCCCCGACCACCCGGAGACCGCGCCCGCCGGGCGGGGCGTGGGGGCCGGCCCGCCGGGGCCGGCGGGCACGGTGGTGAAGGGCGCCGGCAGCCAGTCCCGCTCCGCCGCCGACGCGTCCGACGCCTCCAGGAAGAGGCGGTCGGCGCCCGGCTCGGTGTCCCACCACAGGGCGCACTCCAACCAGGCCCGCGCGGAGTCCAGACGCAGGGCGGGCAGGGTGAGGGTGGCGGTGGACGCGCTCGCCATCCCGGAGAACCAGGCCGCGCGCCCCCGCTCGGACCGCACCGGCACGGCCCGTGCGAGCTGGTCCGCCGCCGCCACCCGAGGCGCGCTGCCCGAGCGCCAACTCCGTACCGGATGCACGGAGTTGCCCAGAACGACGAGGAAGGTGTCGGTCGACGGGTCCAGGACCAGGCTGGTGCCGGTGAAACCCGTGTGGCCCGCGCTGCGCGGGGTGGCCATGGCGCCCATGTACCAGTGTTGGTACAGCTCGAAGCCCAGGCCGTGCTCGTCGCCGGGGAAGGCGTTGTTGAAGTCGGTGAACAGCAGCTCGACCGACTCCTGCGACAGAACGCGGGAGCGGCCGTAGACCCCGCCGTTGAGCAGGGTCCGGGCCAGCACCGCGAGGTCCCAGGCGCAGGAGAAGACCCCGGCGTGGCCCGCCACCCCGTCCAGGCCGTAGGCGTTCTCGTCGTGCACCTCGCCCCAGACCAACCCGCGCTCCAGCCCCGACCAGGGCGGCCGGGCGTCCTCGGTCGCCGCGATCTTCGGCTTCCAGGAGGCGGGCGGGTTGTAGCGGGTGCGGTGCATCCCGAGCGGGGCGGTGATCTCCTCGCGCAGCAGGGCGTCCAGCGGGCGGCCGGTGATCTCCTCCAGGACCAGTTGCAGCGAGATCAGGTTGAGGTCGGAGTAGAGGTAGGCGCTGCCGGGGGCGGCGGCCGGGACCTCCCTCCAGAGCATCCGCAGCTTCCCCTCCCGGCTCGGCTCCTGGTAGAGCGGAATCCACGACCGGAACCCCGAGGTGTGCGTGAGCAGGTGGCGGACCGTGATGTCCTGCTTGCCGCCGCCCGCGAAGTCCGGGAGGTACGAGGCCACCGCCGCCTCCAGCGCCAGCGCGCCCCGCTCGATCTGCTGGACGGCCAGGAGCGAGGTGAACAGCTTGGAGACGGAGGCCAGGTCGAAGACGGTGTCCTCGGCCATGGCGATCTGCTGCTCCGCCGGGAACTCCACCCCGCTGTCCGTCGCCTCGTCGTACGCGCGGTAGCGCACCGCCTTGCCGATCGCGCGGTGCAGGGCCACCGTGCCGCCCCGCCCGGCGAGCAGCACCGCGCCCGCGTACCACGGGTGCGCGGGGGAGTCGGCCAGATACGCCTCGGCGACCTGCACGAGCCGGTCCAGCGGCTCCTGGAGCAGCCCGGCGCGCGCGGCGGTGCCGCGCCGCAGCGTGGGCCGGCGCCCCGCTGCTCCCATGTCCGCTCCCGTGTCCGCCGGCCCGTCCGGCCGCGGGCCCGCGCCCGGACCGCCCCGCACGGCCGCCCCGGCCGACGCGGCCGGGGCCAGGGCGAGGACGCCGCCCAGCGCCAGTATCCCGCCGCCGAGCCTCCGCCGGCCGATGCCGCTCCCGACCGCGCGCGCGTCCCGCGCCGGCTCCCCGCTCCCGGCGGGGCTCCCCGCCGGGGCCCCGCTCGCCCTCGGACCGTCCACGGTCATCCGCCACTCCTCCCCGCGCCGGACGACCGCCACCGGGCCGCGCCCGCGCGAAAGTAACTTCCGATGTCTCGCCGAGCAGTGAAAGTTCCTGCCGCCGCAGAGGCTACTGTCACCCCCGCCCTCTCGTACTCCTCCTGCCGCACAAAGAATCTGACGCCCTCTCAGCGATGTGCGCCCCGGCTCCGGCGTCCGCCGTCCGGCCGCCGCCCCGCCCCTTGACCCCCGGAGCCCGGCCGCGCAGGATCACGCCATGACAGGTGTACGCGGCAGCACGGTCGACGGCGTCCTCACCCGCAGCGCGCGGCGCACCCCCGAGCGGACGGCCGTGCGGTACGTGGACCGGGTCTGGACCTACCGCTCCCTGGACGCCGCCGTCTCCACGGCCGCCGCCGTGCTCACCGAGGCGCACGGCCTCGCCCCCGGCGACCGGGTTGCCGCCTACGCGCACAACTCCGACGCCTACCTGATCGCCTTCCTCGCCTGCGCGCGGGCCGGGCTCGTCCACGTGCCGGTCAACCAGAACCTCACCGGCGACGAGCTGGCCTACCTGCTGGACCAGTCCGGCTCCGCCCTCGTCCTGACCGACCCCGACCTCGCCCGGCGGCTCCCCGCCGGACGCCCGGTGCGCGCCCTGCGCGACGCGCCCGGCTCGCTGCTCGACGCCCTGGGGACGCCGAGGCCCTTCACCCCGCGGCGCCCGCCCCGCGCGGACGACCTGGCGCAGTTGCTGTACACCTCGGGCACGACCGCCCTGCCCAAGGGCGCGATGATGACGCACGGGGCCCTGGTCCACGCCTACGTCAGCGCGATCACCGCCCTGGGCCTGGACGCCGCCGACCGGCCCGTGCACTCCCTGCCGCTGTACCACTCGGCCCAGATGCACGTGTTCCTGCTGCCCTACCTCGCGGTCGGCGCGGAGAACGTCATCCTCGACGCCCCGGACGCGGGCCGCATCCTCGACCTGGTCGAGGCGGGCCTGGTCGACAGCCTGTTCGCCCCGCCCACCGTCTGGATCGGCCTCGCCGGCCGCCCCGACTTCGCCACCCGCGACCTCACCGGCCTGCGCAAGGCGTTCTACGGCGCCTCGGTCATGCCGGTGCCCGTCCTGGAGCGGCTGCGCGCACGCCTGCCCGGCCTGGCCTTCCACAACTGCTTCGGGCAGAGCGAGATCGGCCCCCTGGCCACCGTCCTGGGACCGGACGAGCACGAGGGCCGCATGGAGTCCTGCGGCCGCCCGGTCCTCTTCGTCGAGGCCCGCGTCGTCGACGAGGACGGCGAGGAGGTCCCCGACGGCACACCGGGCGAGATCGTCTACCGGTCACCGCAGTTGTGCTCCGGCTACTGGGACAAGCCCGAGGAGACGGCCGAGGCCTTCCGCGACGGCTGGTTCCACTCCGGCGACCTGGCGGTCCGGGACGCCGAGGGCTTCTTCACCGTCGTCGACCGCGTCAAGGACGTCATCAACTCCGGCGGCGTCCTCGTCGCCTCCCGCCAGGTCGAGGACGCCCTCCACACCCACCCCGCCGTCGCCGAGGCCGCCGTGATCGGGCTCCCGGACGACCGCTGGATCGAGGCGGTCACCGCGGTCGTCGTCCTGCGCGGCGCGGCCGACGAGGGCGAACTCATCGCCCACGCCCGCGCACGGCTCCCCGCCTTCAAGGCGCCCAAGCGCGTCGTGTTCGCCGACGCGCTCCCGCGCAACGCCAGCGGCAAGGTCCTCAAGCGCCGCCTGCGCGACGAACTGGGCTGAGCCGCACCGCCGCGCGCCCGGTCACCGCCCGTCGCGCCCCCGCAGGTCCACGACCCGCCGGATCTTGCCCGCCGAGCGCTCCAACGTCCGCGGGTCGGTGATCTCCACCGCGACCGACACCCCGATCCCCTCCTTGACGGCCGAGGCGACCGCCAGGGCCGCCCGCTCCCGTTCGGCCGCCGTCGCGTCCGCCCGCGCCTCCGCGCGGACCGTCAGCACGTCCAGGCGGCCCCGACGGGTCAGCCGCAGTTGGAAGTGCGGGGCGAGCGCCGGGGTGCGCAGCACGATCTCCTCGATCTGGGTGGGGAACAGGTTCACCCCCCGCAGGATCACCATGTCGTCGCTGCGCCCGGTCACCCTCTCCATGCGGCGGAAGGTCCGCGCCGTCCCCGGCAGCAGCCGCGTCAGGTCGCGGGTGCGGTAGCGGATCACCGGCATCGCCTCCTTGGTCAGGGAGGTGAGGACCAGCTCCCCCGCCTCGCCCTCCGGCAGCACCTCGCCGGTGGCCGGGTCCACGACCTCCGGGTAGAAGTGGTCCTCCCAGATGTGCGGCCCGTCCTTCGTCTCCACGCACTCCTGGGCGACGCCCGGGCCGATCACCTCGGAGAGCCCGTATATGTCGACCGCGTCGAGGGCGCACCGCTCCTCGATCTCCCGGCGCATCGCCTCGGTCCACGGCTCCGCGCCGAAGATCCCCACCGTGAGGGAGGTCGAGCGCGGGTCGACGCCCTGCCGCTCGAACTCGTCGAGCAGCGTCAGCATGTACGAGGGGGTGACCATGATGACCTCCGGCCGGAAGTCCTGGATCAACCGCACCTGCCGCGAGGTCATGCCGCCGGAGGCCGGGACGACCGTGCAGCCGAGCCGCTCCGCCCCGTAGTGCGCGCCGAGCCCGCCGGTGAACAGCCCGTACCCGTACGCCACGTGCACCATGTCGCCCGGCCGGCCGCCCGCCGCCCGGATCGAGCGGGCCATCACGTCCGCCCAGGTCTCCAGGTCCCGTTCGGTGTACCCGACGACGGTCGGCAGCCCGGTCGTGCCGCTGGAGGCGTGCAGGCGCCGCACCTCGCGCCGCGGCACCGCGAACATCCCGAACGGGTAGCCGGCCCGCAGGTCGTCCTTGACGGTGAACGGGAAGCGGGCGAGGTCGCCGAGCGTACGGCAGTCCTCCGGCCGCAGCCCGGCGCGGTCGAACGCCCGCCGGTAGAAGGGGACATGGGCGTAGACGCGGTGCAGCGTGGCCCGCAGCCGCTCGCGCTGCAACGCCTCCAGCGCGCTCCGGTCGAGCCGTTCCCCCGCGTCCAGCATGGCCGTCATCCCGTGCCTTCCTCTCCAGCGGCGGGCGACCGATCATTCGGTCGATCGTCCCCAGGGGAGCAGTAACGCAGGGACCGGGGGGCTCGGGCAAGAGCGGCGCACGGCCCGCCGCGGATCCGCCGGCGGCGCGGGGGCCGGTCCGGGCGGGCAGAGGGCGTGCCCCGCCTCTGCCCTCCGGGATCTTCCCCGCCGTCCGCGGCGCCCGCCATCATGGGACGGACTTCGTCGTCGGACCCCTCGGAGCGTCATGCGTGTTCAGCAGCCGGGCCGCGACCGTCCCGAACCGGTACGGCCCGCGCCGCGCACCGCGCCCGCGGCCTTCGGCCGCCCGGCCGCGGAGACCGGCCCGGCGTCAGCCCCGGCCGCGGTCCTCGCGCACCGCCTCGCCGCGCTCCAGCGCTCCGTCGGCAACCAGGCCGTGGCGGCGATGCTCGCCCGCCGCCACGACCACCGCGAGGACCCCGCCCCCGCCGGGGACCACGGCTGCCCGCGGCCGGTCCAGCGCGCCGGCGCGTCCGAGGAGGGCGCCCGCCCCACCGCGCACACCGTGCTCGGCTCGTCGGGCCGGGCGCTGGAGGCCCCGCTGCGCACCGAGATGGAAGCCCGCCTGGGGGCGGACTTCTCCGGTGTGCGGCTGCACACGGGCCCCGCGGCCCAGCGCTCGGCGAAGGAGCTGGGCGCCCGTGCGTACACCTCCGGGGAGAACGTCGTCATCGGATCCGGCGGCGGCGACAAGCACACGCTCGCCCACGAGCTGACGCACGTCATCCAGCAGCGGCAGGGCCCGGTCAGCGGGAGCGACCACGGCGGCGGGCTGCGGATCAGCGACCCGTCCGACCGCTTCGAACGGGCGGCCGAGGCGAACGCGGCACGGGTGATGGCCGCACCGCTCCCCTCGGGCGACCGGGAGGGGGTCGAGGCGGCCCCGTCCCGGAGCGGGGCGGGCTCGGCCGGGACGCCCGCCGTCCAGCGAGCCGTCGGGTTCGAGTTCGAGGCCCAGTGGAACGTCCGCAGGATGGAGGACGACTCCGAACAGGTGCGCGAGCAACGCTCCGCCCACCGGCAGCGCGTGATCGACGCGGGGATTCTGGAGATGTTCCTCTCCCCCTACTCGCCGTACCATCCGCGCCTGTCGGAGGAGGAGCGGACCCAGGTGGCCGGGGGCCGGCGGCAAACGCTGGTGGAGCAGTGGTTCGGCGCCGACGGACTGCTGACCCCGGCCGGCGAACAGCGCTTCACGGCGCTGGAGGTCACCGCCGGCGAGCGCGCGGCCCTGGTGGCGTCCCTGCTGGCGAACAACAAGGTCTCCGAGGAACCGCTGGCGGGGGAGAACCTGGGGAAGGGGCGCGTCGACGGGCTCGTCGTGGCGGGCTCCCGGTTCGACCTGACCGCCGACGCCAGCCCGACCGGCGGGTCCAACCTGGAGTGGATCACCGACCCGCTCACCTCCGCCGGGCAGGTCGCCGCGGTCATGGACGACGTCGTCGCCATGGCGCACTACCTCGACGCCCGCCGGGGCGAGCCGTACGTCCCCTCCGAGGACGTCACGGCCGGCGGGGGCCGCCCCGAGCCCCGGCTGCGGATCTACCCGGACGGCAACGCCCTGAGCTTCGCGCCCCAGGCCACCCTCGGGCTGCGGATGGAGCGGCTGCCGAAACTGGTCGACTACCTCGGCAACCGCAAGCCCATGAGCCTGCTGGAGCGCATACCCGTACTGGGGGCGGGGCGCGTCGAGGCGCGAGGCCAGGCGGCTGCCGACCTGTCGGCGGGCGGACTCGGCGCCCTCCCGGCGGCTCGGACCGGGGCGGCCACCGCGGTCGAGGCCCTGCGGCCGCGGCTGGGCTTCGAGCTGGCGAAGCGCGAGGCCGACGCGCTCACCGGCCTCGTCATGCACCTGGCCGCCTACCTGCTCCAGGGGCAGGGCCTCCAACCGGGCGCCAACGCCAAGTCGATCGCCGGCGCCCTGATGGCCCGCACGGACTTCGCCCACTCCTTCGCTCTGCTGCCGCAGGACGTGGCGGACCACTTCCGGGAGCGGCCTGCCGCGTTCGAGGCCCTCGTCCTGGACGCCGCGGGGCTGGGCGGAACCGGCGACGCACTGGTCTTCGGAGAGCAGGTCGAGCGGGGCATGGCCAACGACCGCACCCCGACCACCATCCCCCTGACCCGTTCCCAGTGGCTGGGGCGGCTGCCCGCCGGCGTCGACCTGCTGAAGAACTGGGACCACCTGACCGAGGCCGGACAGGAACAGGTCGACGAGCAGGGGGCGCGAGCCGTCCACAAGTCGCTCGGCGCCCTCGGAGACCAGCAGAACCTCGTCGGCCCGCGGGGCCGGGACGAAGCGGTCGTCGCCGAGCTGCGCCGGATGAAGGACGGTGTGGCCACCACGCAGCTCAAGTGGTTGGCCGTCGCCGTCTACAACCTCGTGGAGCAGCTCAACGCCGGCAAGTCGCCCCGCTACAGGAAAGAGGGATGAGCCGTGCGGCGCCCGGCGGGCGGCCCCCGCGCCGCGACGCTCGCACGATCTCGGCCTCGTGTGGCCGAGACGCCGCGGCGCCCCCCTCCGGGGCGCGGGCCCGGCTCCGCGACGTGAGCCGGGCCACGTACCATGGCGGCATGTCCTTCCTCCGCCGCCGCAGCGCCGCCACACCCGCGGGCCCGGACTTCGACGTCCTGGCCATGGATCCGGGGGACTGGCCCGGCAACCTCGGCGCCGGTCTGCTCCCCGCGCCCGACGGTAGCTGCCAGGGCGTCTTCCTCCGCTACGACCTGTACGGAGGTCGCGGCCCGGCCATGGTCATCGGCAACCTCCCGGCCGGCTCGCCCGCGCGCGAGACCGAGGAGGGCCAGGTCCCGTTCGAGGTGGCGCAACTGCTGCTCGCCCTGGAGAACGACGAGCCGGTCGAGGTCGTCAGCAGCGAGGACGTCCCCGTGATGCAGGGCGACAACCTGTTGATCGTCCGCCGGGTGAAGCTCTCGGAGAGCCGCATCTCCTGCGTCCAGTTCGACCGCAGCGACGGGGTGCTGGTCACCATCGCCAGTTGGGACCGGCCCATCACCGACGACCTGTACACGCTCCTCAAGCCGCTTCCGGCGGAGCTCTTCCAGCAAGGCTGAAAACAGCCCTCCCGGCGAGGCTGAAACGTCTCTGCACGAGGCGACGGGACAGGTCGGGACCGGCGCGCCGGGGGGGGGGGGGGGGGGGGGGGGGGGGGGGGGGGGGGGGGGGAGGGGGGGGGGGCTATGCAGTAGGCCCACCCCACGGAGGCGGTCGACTCCCCC